>NZ_DASTAT010000064.1 GCF_035712445.1 Oligoflexus sp.
CCGCGGCCTTATGAATGGCGCGGCGAATGTCAGCATAGGTTCCGCAGCGGCAGATATTTCCGGCCATCGCCGTATCGATATCCTGATCGCTGGGTTTGGGTTTTTGCGTCAGCAGCGCGGTTGCAGCCAGAATCTGCCCCGATTGACAGTAGCCGCATTGAGGCACGCTCAATTCCTGCCAGGCATTCTGAAGGGCAGCCCCGACCTTGCCTTCCAGACCTTCGATCGTCGTGATCTTACGACCAGCGACGGCGCTGATCGGCGTTACACAGCTGCGCAGGGGTTCACCATCGACGAGTACGGTACACGCTCCACACTGGGCCATGCCGCAGCCGTATTTGGTGCCGGTGAGTCCAACCAGATCACGCAGGGCCCAGAGCACAGGCATCTCGGCCTCGGCGTCCACCTTCACGGTTTGGCCATTGATGTTTAAATCATAGGCTGCCATCTTGAACCTCATATCTTGCAGGGTTGAAAAACGGGAAATTTTTCATTGCGAACAATGGGATGACTTTCGCATAACCGATGGGGGCTTGGATAGGGATTTTGAGTTGACGGGGGGTTGATACCAGGCCGGGAAGCATGGATAAGGCGGGACCGAAGCCCCACCTTGTCAGACGTGATCAGGGAGCGGCCGCAGGTTTTCCGGTCGCAGGTGCAGGACCAAGCTTCTCCCAAAGGTAGACGAAGCTCAAGGCCTGGCGTTCGGCCAGCTGCTGCAGGTTTGCGCTGGCGCTGTGTCCGCCTTCGATGTTTTCAAAGTAAAGGAAAGGTTTCTTCAGATCAGCCATGCGCGCCGCCATTTTCCGCGCGTGACCAGGATGCACGCGGTCATCCTTGGTCGACGTCATGAAGAAGACTTCCGGATATTTCTTATCAGCCTTCAGATTCTGAAACGGCGAATACTTCGCAATGTAAGACGCCTGTTTCGGATCATCAGGGTTGCCGTATTCCGCCATCCAGCTGGCGCCAGCGAGCAGACGGTGAAAGCGCATCATGTCCAGCAAAGGCACCTGGCACACGACGGCATTGAAAAGCTCAGGATTCTGGGTGAACGTCGCGCCCATCAAAAGACCACCGTTGCTGCCGCCTTGGATACCAAGATGTGCGGGCGTCGTGACCTTTTTAGCGATCAGATCTTTGGCCACCGAACTGAAATCATCAAAAGCCTTCTGGCGATTTTCCTTCAGAGCCGCCTGATGCCAGGTCGGGCCGAATTCCCCGCCGCCGCGGATGTTGGCCAGGACGTAAACCCCGCCGCGTTCCAGCCACAGCTTACCTGCCACGGTCAGATACGAGGGCTGCATGGAGACTTCAAATCCACCGTAAGCATAAAGCAGGGTGGGATTCTGTCCATTCATCGCCAGATCTTTGCGATGGATCAGGAAATAAGGGATTTTTGTGCCATCGGTGCTGCTGGCGAATTCCTGGCGAATCTCGAGTCCATCCGCTTTGAAACGCGCCGGCAGCTGCATGACGAGCTGCTTTTGCATCGTCGCGCCATCCATCGCATAAAGGCTGGTGGGAGTCAGGAAATCTTCGTAGCTCAGAAGGATGCGATTGCTGTCTTCATCCACCGAACGGAAATTGATCGTGCCCTTGTCATCCAAAGGCAGAAGCTGCGACGCCCATTTTTTGTCTTTCAACTCAAAGCGCAGCACCTTGTTCCGCACGTTATCCAAAAGCGCCACGTACACATAATCCTTGCTCACGCCCACACCATCAAGGGCCTGCGTAGCCGTTGGACCATAGACGAGGGCGATCGGTGTCTTGCCCTGAACGAGTTCATTCAATGGCGCGGTCAGGAGCGAACCCGGCTCGAAACCTGCAAGTTTCGTGCGATTGGCAAAAAGCAGCTGGCCTTGAAAAATACCTTTCACATCGACATCAGTTGGCAAAGGCAAACGGGTGATCTTGCCATCCTTATAAACAGAAACCTCTGCGGTGAAGAAGGTATCCGCACGCACCATCAGCACATGATTGTCTTTTCCATCATGCAGAACGAGCGAGCTGACGGAGACATCGGCTTTTTGCCCTTCGAAAACTTTGGTTGCGGCGCTGGGGGGCGTGCCGCGTTTCCAGATTTTCACCTGCATGGGGTAACCGGAATCCGTTTTCGGCGTACCTTCCAGAGCATCAGCCAGGAACACAGTGTCCATATTCAGCCATTCCAGGCGGGACTTGCTGGCGGGCAATTGGAAGCCGTCTTTCACGAATTCTTTTTTCGTCAGATCAAACTCACGAACCTGGGCCGCGTCGCTCCCACCTTCCGATAGGACAAGCAGACAGCGCTCGTATTGGGGCCGCAGACAGTCCGAGCCACCGAAGACAAAGCTCTTGCCTTCCTTCTTGGCCAGGGCATCGACGTCCAGCAGGACTTCCCACTGTGGTTTATTATTCTTGTAGGCATCCCAGCTGGTCCGGCGCCAGATACCGCGGACGTGCTCGGCGTCCTGCCAAAAGTTATAGACGTAGTCGCCCTGAATACGTCCGTCGGCTATTTTATCCTTGGCTTCCAAGATCTCCAGGGCCTGGGCTTTGAAGCTTTTAAAATCTTTGTGAGCGTGCAGCTTATCGAGAGTACGGGTATTCTGTTTCCGCACCCAATCCAACGCCTCCTTGCCTTCCACCTCTTCCAGCCATTGGTAATCCGAGTCATTCTTCGCTGCGGTCATCGCCGGTTTTCCTTCAACATGAGGCGTGATAAGGAGAGCACCCAGGGTCACCCCTTTCCAGAAATTCATTCGCACAATGATATCCTTCCTTCTGAAACAATTATCCGTGGCTCAGGGATGTATCGACGACACCTTAAAAGCCGATGGTTTTCTTGTAAAGGGGATTTCCGCAAGCCGCCCCGCCTACGCAGCCATTCGGCGCGCAAGTCCGGCGCATCTCACGGGTTAGAACACCGATGCGGATCAGAGGCAGGCCAGGGCTCGAGGCTTAGAACCCAAAGCGATCCTCACCCTCCTGCAGTTCCAAGGGACAAGGGTGCAAGTGCCACACATCGCGCGTATACTCCTGCACAGCGCGGTCGGATGAAAACCAGCCGATCCGCGCGATGTTCATCAGAGACTTCTGCTGCCAGGCCTTCTGATCGCCGTAGACGCGATCCACCTCTTCATTGATGCGCACATAATCCGGGAAATCCGCCAGGTGATAATAGTGGTCGCCCCAGGTCATGAGCGTATCCCAGATCGGTTGGAAGTGCTCCCGATCACTGCGATAGAAATAGCCTCTTTGGATTTCATCCAGGATGCGGCGAATGTTTTCGTGCTTATGATAGTAGTCCTGCGCGCGATAGCCCTGGGCCTGAAGCGTCCGCAATTCATTCACAGTATGCCCGAAAATAAAAATGTTGTCCTGCCCGACGTGATCGCGGATTTCGATATTCGCGCCATCCAGAGTCCCGAGGATCAAAGATCCATTCAAGCAGAACTTCATATTCCCCGTGCCCGACGCTTCCGTGCCTGCCGTGGAAATCTGTTCGGAAAGATTCGCCGCGGGGATGATGCGTTCCGCGAGCGACACGTTGTAGTTGGGCAGAAATACGACCTTCAGCCGATCGCGGGTCAGAGGATCACGGTTGATCATGGCCGCGGCCGCGTGAATGAACTGAATGATGAGCTTGGCCATCTTATAACCGGGCGCGGCCTTGCCCGCGAAGACCACGGTCCGAGGCTGCTGCTGTTTATCATAGTTGGTCCGCAGCTCGTGATAGAGATGAAGGCAATGCAGGATTTTGAGGAGCTGCCTTTTGTATTCGTGGATTCGCTTCACGAGCACATCATACATGCTGTTCGGATCGACCTTCTCGCCCAGCTCCTGGTGAATGAGAGTCGCCAGACGCTCTTTGTTATGCCGCTTGATCAAAGCCAGTTTCTCTAAAAACAACTGGTCATCGACGAACTTTTCCAGACCCTGCAGCTGCTCCAGGTCGGTCACCCAGTTCTCGTGCCCCAGGCTTTCGGTTATGAGCGCGCTCAATTCGGGATTCGCGAGGCGCAGCCAGCGCCGGGGACTTATGCCATTGGTCTTGTTATGGAACTTGTTCGGAAAGATGCGGTTGAACTCGGGAAAGACCTTTTCCTTTAGAAGAGTCGTATGCAAAGCCGCGACCCCGTTCACGGAAAAACTGGTGGCCACTGCGAGATTCGCCATGCGGACTTCGGGATTCGGTCCCTGCCCAAGGATGGAAACGCGATCTATGAAGTTCTTGTCATAGATCGGCTTATCCTTCAGCGTTCGCAGGAAACGCCGATTCATTTCTTCGATGATTTGATAATGCCGCGGCAGGGTTTGCCGGAACATGCTTCCTGGCCAGCATTCCAAGGCCTCAGGCATCACCGTGTGGTTGGTGAACGCGATGGTCTGCTGGGTGATGGCCTGGGCCTCTTCCCAGGACAGGCTTTCCTCATCAATCAAAAGCCGCATGAGTTCCGGTATGGCCAGCGTCGGATGGGTGTCGTTGAGCTGAATCACCACCTTGTTCGGCAGATCCAGGATGGAATCGTTGGCGTTCTTGAAGCGCCGCAGGATATCCTGGAGGGACGCCGCCACCAAAAAATACTGCTGCTTCAAACGCAGAAGTTTTCCCAGCTCATTTGAATCGTTCGGATAAAGGACTTTGGACAGCACCTCGCTTTGCACCTTGTCCATCACCGCACCGACGTAATCGCCGGAATCAAAGATATTGAAGTGAAACTCCTCGTCAGCTTTGGCCGCCCAGAGTCGCAGGGAATTCACATTATGCGTGCCGTAGCCGGGCACCGGCAGATCGTGCGGAACGGCCAGCACGCGGTACTCAGGTTCCCAGGCCGCAAAAATATGGCCCTGGACGTTTTCATGAAAGACGCTGCTGCCTCCGAAGCCTATTTCATAGGCATGGATATTCTTCTCGATCTCGATCGGATGACCGAAGCGTAGCCACGGATCCGGCACTTCCTTCTGCGCGCCGCGCTCGATGACCTGGCGGAACATGCCAAACTCAAAGCGGATGCCGTAACCGTAGGCGGGCAAATTCAAAGTGCTCAACGAATCCAGGTAACAGGCCGCAAGACGTCCCAGTCCACCGTTGCCAAGGCCGGGATCGACTTCAAGATCCGCGATGGCATCCAAATCCAGGCCCATCCCGCGCATGGCTTCTCGCCCGACCTCAAGAAGATCGAGATTGATGAGAGCATTCTTGACCAAACGCCCTAAAAGGTATTCCATGGAGAGATAATAGAGTCGTTTGCCATTACTCCGAAAGTAAGTTCCTTGAGTCGCGATCCAGCGACTCATCAGGAGTTCTCTTACGGTGTGGCATAGTCCGAGCAACTGTTCGCGTGCTGTGGAATGCTCCAGGACGGTACCAAAATTGTGCTCAAGACTTTTGCGAAAAGTGATCTGAAATGCCGCCACTTTCTCGGCGTCGGACGGATGATCCAGGATCACGTCTATGATGTCACGCATGGTGGGCCTCTTCGGGTCGGAAATTATGTGCAAGACTTACATTCAGCAACACGCCCCTACCTTAGCAAAGGGGTTCGAGGAAACCAATATGCATGCGAGATTAGATCGAAGATGCCGCCTACCCGCGAGTGGACTCCAAATCGGCAAGGAATCACAGGTTTTGATGATGGTGAAAGGCGGTCGCCACGGTCGCGTAAGGCTTAGGCAAGGCGACGTTCTGCAGATCGAACTGCAATTCAAAGAGAAGGCTTCGGCACCAGCCGTCAGGCTTTATTCGAATCTGACGGCCTCGGGTGACTTCGCGGACCTTGATGTCGTCGCCGATGCGAGCGGCTCTTTCAAGATCCAGGTCCCGACGCCCCAGGCGGGGACTTTCTTCTTCACTCTTCAATATACCATGGACGGCCAGCAATGGTTTTGGATGCGCGGCGATCTTTGGCAGCTGCTCGTCTTCCCCAAACCGCTTCAGGCACTCCGGCTCTATACTCTTATCCCAACAGCCAGCGGTCCGATGTCTCAGTGGAAAGCTGTACTGCAAAGAGCCGCTGAACTCGGCTTTAACATGGTTCATATTCTGCCAGTCACGAAACAGGGCTATTCCGAAAGCCCCTATGCCGCCACCGATCTCTTTGCGATCGAGCCGGATTTTCTGCCTGCCGGAGCCGATCCTGCCAGCATGAAAGACTTTGAAGAACTGGTCGACGAGGCCCGAAAACTCGGGCTGGGTCTTTGTTTGGACCTTGTGCTCAATCACGTGGCGATCGACAGTGAAATCGTCAGGCTCTGCCCGCACTGGATCCACCCCGACGCCATCGAAGACGATGGGCTCAAGCGCAACGGCTTCATGAATCATGATGGCTTTCACAAGTGGAATGATCTGGCCCTGATCAACTACCAGCATCCTGATCCCCATGTCCGGCGCGAGATCTGGGAGCATATGGAGAACTATGCGCTGTTCTGGGGAGCTTACGCCGCCGAGACAGGCGGCATGATCCGCCTGGATAATCTGCACAGCACAGACCCGTCGTTCGCCATGCATGTCACGCACAGACTGCGCCGCGAGTATCCTGGCCTTGGCATACTCGCCGAACTCTTCACGCATCCAGAAGCGACTCAAAAAGTCTTGCAGCATTATGAAGTCGACCTTCTTTTGGCGACGACCTGGGAACACCACTTCTCGGAAGAATTGCGCCGCTACTTTCGCTACATTCATGAAACCGTGCCGATGATCCCCTGGTTTACGCCGATCAATTCCCACGACAGCGGCGTGCCCGCCGAGGAATTCGCGGACGTCCTGGCCACGCGTCCACGCTATATTCTTTGTGCGCTGCTCGGCATTGGCGCCACGGGCCTGACGCAAGGAGTCGAGGATGGCATCGAGGAGAAAGTCAACTTCATCGGTCGTAATCCCGGTGTGCCACCAGCCGCGAACGCCAGCGATTTCTGGCCGATGATCCAACGCACGCATGAGCTGCTGGCTCAGCATTCCGTGTTTCAGCAGCAAGGCAATGTTGAGTTTCTCGATCATGGCCATGTGGCCATCATCGCAGCCCTGCGCCTTTCCAAGCAGACTGGAGAAGCTCACGCACTCGTCATCGCCAATCTCGACATTCATCAGCCCCAGAGCATTCATCTCGATTTGCAGTCAATCGGCCTTGGGCAATACTCGCTAACGGATGCGTTTAGTGCTGAGCGTTGGGCCCTGGACGGTCATGATCTCAGCTGCACCTTGGACGCCTGCGGTTTCCGGGTGATCCTGATCCAAAAAAACTGACATTGGTGATTTACGTCGACCTCTATCCTACCGGGCGGTGCTTGCCGTCCATCATTTACCTATTGATTTTTGACGAAATTCCTCTAAAGATGCGATCCAGGACAACATTGTCGGCAAAGCGAGATTCAACATGCTCCCTATTACCAAGGCCGCCCTCGCTGACCTTCCGCAGCTCCTTCAACGTGAGTGGCTTGATGCCAATTGTCGTGGCAGTTACTCAAGCAGCACCATCCTCGACTGCCCCACGCGGCGCTATCACGGCCTTCTGGTCAGTGATGCGGGCATGTTGAATGAAAAACATGTTTGCCTCGCGAAGCTTGAAGCGAGTCTGAGCCTGCGCGGGCGCACGATAGATCTTTACACGAATAAGCACCCAGGTTCGGTCTACTACCCCGAGGGTTACTCCCATTTTGAAACCTTCGAATACGATCTTTATCCCGTCATCACATGGCGCGTGGGTGCCTTTCTCCTGCAGCGTTCCTGTATGCTGCTGCACGACCGCGATGCCGTCGTCCTTCGCTATAAGCTCCTGGGCACAGAATCCATCCAGGTGGCTTTAAGGCCGCTCCTTTCGTATCGCAATCATCATCATCTGCAGCATGAAACCAGCGAATTCCAAGTCAAGACGTTTCCTGAGTCCACGGGCCATAAAATCGAACCTCTGCCGGGCAAGCCCGCTTTTTTCATGGGCAGTGATCGCGAGATACCCTTCTATCCCGGGCCCTATTGGGTCAAGCAGGTGGAATACGCGCGCGAGCAGGAGCGTGGCTTCGACTACCAGGAAGACCTTTTCTGCCCAGGCGTTTATGAAACGGTTCTGGAACCGGATCAGGACCTTTACCTGATCTTTGGTTTCGAACCGATTGCGCGCAGCAGCATCCGCGAACTCTGGAAGAAGGAAGAGCAGCGGCGGCGCTCGCTGCACCAGCGCTTTCTTGGGGAAGGCGAACCCATCGCCCAGGTGAAGTTCGAGGCGGAAAAATTTTTAGTCCAAAGGGCTGATGGCAGTCCCTCGATCGTCGCCGGCTATCCATGGTTCGGCGAATGGGGCCGCGATACGATGATTGCGCTGCCGGGCCTCACGCTCGGTCGTGGGGAACCGGAACGGCTGCTGCCTATCGTTCGCACCTATCTCCGTCAGGCGAAAACTGGCCTGATTCCAAATTATCTGGGCATCGGCGAGCACAGCGGCAGCTATAATTCCGTCGACGCCACATTTTGGATGGTTTCGGCCTTGCAGCAATACTGGACAGCCACGCGCGATCTGGAAGGCATGAAAAGTATCCTGCCGGATTTGGTACACATTATGGATGATCTGGTGCAGGGTCGTAATCATTTGGTACGGATCAGCGACGACGGGCTCATGCAAGCAGGCTCGGCCAATACCCAGGTGACCTGGATGGATGCCACAGTCGATGGTGTTCCGGTCACACCCCGCGGCGGCTATCCCGTCGAGATCAACGCGCTCTGGATTGCGACTCTGGCCTTTTTGCAGGATTTTTCGGCCCACATTCGGGTACCAGCCTGGATTGGCCTTCTGGAAAAGGCTCCGGCAGCTTTCCGCAATAAATTTTGGATTGCCGAAGGCGGTTACCTTGCGGATTGCGTGAGTCCCCATGGGGCTCCTGATCGCCGCATTCGGCCGAATCAAATCGTGGCCGTGAGCCTCGATTATTGCCCCCTGAACAAAGAGCAGCAGCAATCCGTGCTGGATGTCGTCACGAGTCACCTCATCACGCCCTATGGCCTGCGCACGCTGAGTCCCGAGGATCCTGCCTTCGTTCCCTTTTATCAAGGCGGCCCGAAGGAACGCGATGCGGCCTATCATCAGGGCACGGTCTGGCCCTGGCTGATCAGCCCTTATATGAAGGCTGTGCTGAAAGTCCATGAAGATCCCGAGAAGGCGCGGGAATTTCTGCGTCGCAACTTCTCTGCGCTCTGGCAGGAACACTTAATGCAGAGGGACGTGATGGGTGTTTCGGAAATTTTTGATGCCCTGCATCCATACAAACCGGATGGCTGTCTCACGCAGGCCTGGAGCATGGCGGCCCTGATCGAACTGTTGAACGAGTTAAAGGTCTGACGCAAAAAAATCTGACAGATGGTGGGATGGAGCTATGCGGATACTGATGTTTGGATGGGAGTTTCCGCCGTTTATCAGTGGGGGGTTGGGCACGGCTTGCTACGGCATGACCCGCCACCTGGCCGAAAGCGGTGAAGAGGTGCTGTTCGTCCTGCCCAAAGCCATGGACGGCATGCCACGCGATGGTTATCAGGTGATGTCCGCGGAAGAGGTCTGGAAGAAGCGCGAACAGGGCGACTTTCCCCTGCCCGAGCAGGTGACGGTCCTGACCGTCGAGACCGCGCTTTATCCTTACATCGAGAACAGGGAATACGCGCGCATGATCCGCCGCTTCGAAGGCGCGATCCCGCACGAAGGCAAGCCGGCTTCCAGCATCATGAGCATGTCGGGGCACTATTCGCACAACCTTTTCGAAGAGGTGCAGCGTTTTGCCGAAGTCGGCTGGCATCTGGCCGAGCAGTCGGAATTCGATGTGATCCATGCGCATGATTGGATGACCTTTCCCGCTGCGATTGCCGCAAAAAAACGGTCCGGCAAGCCCATGATTGCTCATATTCACGCCACCGAATACGACCGTACGGGTGATCATCCCAATCAAAGGATCACGCAACTCGAAAAACTTGGCATGGAGCATGCGGATCGCGTGGTGGCCGTCAGCCATCGCACCAAGCAGACTCTGGTGGATCGCTATCATGTCGATGAGGCGAAGATTGATGTCGTTCACAATGCAGTCAGCCACGATAAGCTGGTTGATCCTTTGACCATCAAGAAAAGCTTCAAGGAAAAGCTGATCATCTTCGTCGGTCGCGTGACCCTGCAGAAGGGTCCTGAATACTTCCTGCGCGCGGCGGCCAAAGTTTTGGAAACCCATCCCAACTATCGTTTCGTCATGTGCGGCGCCGGCGATATGCTGCCGCGCATGATCGAGGAAGCAGCCTCCCTTCGCATTCAAAACCGCTTCCATTTCACAGGTTTTCTGCGGGGCGCCGCTGTCGATAGACTCTATTCCATGGCCGATCTTTTTGTCATGACCTCGGTTTCGGAGCCCTTTGGTTTGACCCCTTTCGAGGCCATGCGCTATGATGTGCCGGTGATCGTCTCCCGCCAGGCGGGGGCCTCCGAGCTTATTCCGAAATCCATGCATGTCGATTTCTGGGATCGCGACAAGCTGGCGAAAATGATGATTGAATTCTGTGAGAACAGTCAGCTTCATAAGGATCTGCTGGAGCATCAGAAGAAAACCCTTTCGAAGATGTCCTGGCGGACGGTGGCCGAACAATTGAAATCCATCTATCGAAAGGTGATCCATGTATGACCAGCGTATGCTTTTACTTTCAGGTTCATCAGCCCTTTCGTCTGCGCAAGGATTATGATTTCTTCCGTATCGGCACCGATTCTCATTACGAGGATGATGAGGCCAATGCTGGCATCCTGAACAAGGTCGCCGATAAGTGCTACCGTCCGATGAATCAGCTTCTTTTGGAGGAAATTCATCGGTGGAAGGGCAAGTTCCGCGTGGCCTTTTCCATCAGCGGCGTCTGCCTGGAACAGATGGAACGGTGGACCCCGGATGTGATCGAATCGTTTCAGCGTTTGGTGGACACGGGCTGCGTCGAGATCCTGAGCGAGACCTATTATCACTCCCTTGCCAGTCTCTTCTCGCCTGATGAATTCATCGAACAGATTGCTCTGCACCGCGCGAAGGTATTGGAACTCTTCCATTACGACCCCGTGGTCTTCCGCAATACGGAGCTGATCTTCCAGGATCGGATCGCGACGGTTATCGAAGAGCTGGGTTATCGCGGTATGATTGCCGAGGGCGCGGATCGCATTCTGGCTTGGCGTTCCCCTAATTATCTCTATCAGCCGGCTCCCTGTCGCCGCATGGCTCTGCTTTTGAAGAATTATCGCCTATCGGACGATATCGCCTTCCGCTTCTCCAACCGCGGCTGGGAATCCTGGCCCCTCCGCTCCGAAACCTTTGCCAGCTGGGTGCATCAGGTCGCCGGCAATGGTGAAGTCATCAACCTGTTCATGGACTACGAAACCTTTGGCGAGCATCAGTGGGTGGACACCGGCATCTTCGACTTCATGCGAGCCTTGCCGGGGGATGTCCTCGCTCATCCTGATTTCTCGTTCGCAACGCCGCGCGAAGTCATCGAACGCTATCAGCCCATCGGCAAGCTGTCCTTCCCCGATCCTGTCTCCTGGGCCGATGTGGATCGTGATCTGACCGCGTGGCTCGGCAATTCGATTCAGGATTCCTCGGCGGAACGCATCTATCGACTGGAAGGCCTTGTGAAATCGCTGGGCGATCCCGAGCTGCTTCACACCTGGCGCAAGCTGCAGACCTCCGATCACTTTTATTACATGTGCACCAAATGGTTTGCCGATGGGGACGTGCATAAATATTTCAGTCCCTATGAATCCCCTTATGATGCGCATGTGATCTATAACAATGTCGTCAGCGACTTTGAAGAAACACTGCTCCGCATCTGGAATGCGCGTGATAAGGAAATCGACCCCGGATCCCGCCGCAGTCCCTTGCTTGATATGGCATTTGTGGACTGACGTTCAGGCGACCTGCTCATCCATGCCGCTCGCCATGGATGGGTGAATCGTCATACTCATGCGGAACCGGAAGCGCACGAACACCTGATCACCCCGAATCTGGTCGGGCAGCATGATTTCGATATTCCCTTGTTCTGTTTCCAGGAACCGCTTCACAGCGCTCATACCAATCCCACGGCCGGAAATTTGAGAAAGGCTTTGGGCGGTCGAGACGCCTTCATGAAACACTGTGTTCGCAATTTCAAGGGCGGGCGCGGAAGGCGTCAGCAGGCCGAGTGTGAGCGCTCTTTCTTTCAAGCGCGGCAGCGCCAGGCCTCGCCCATCATCCCAATATTCAATGACAAGCTGTTCTTCGACGCGCCAGGCCTTCACGAAAAGAGTCGCCTGCCGCGCCTTTCCCTGAGCCTCGCGTTCCGGGGCCTCTTCAATGCCATGGTCCAGGGAATTGCGGAGCAGATGCAGGAAACAGTTCTTCAGAACATTCTCCTGTCGATGATTGATAAGGATGTCGTCGACCTCAAGCTGAAGCCTCGGCGCTTCCTTTTGCAGATCCCGCGCAATCGTTGCCACCTGGCCCAGGATATCATCCAGAGCCGCTCGCAGGGAGACAAAAACAGCCTGAGCCAGCGTGTCCCGGCTCCGCTGAAGCGAGGGCTTAAGGTCAGCCGGCACCCCAGGCCGCTGCGCGAGATTCTGCAAGAGGGCATGGTGCTCCTCAAGGAAATCCCGATCCAAGGGCACTTTCGTCAAGCCACTGTCACGCCCAAGCACCTCGCGATTCACATGAAGGTAACGATCGAACATCGCCCTTACCCGGCGCAGATCCGCAGCCAAAGCCTGGGAGTCCGGGGTTTGAGCGATTCGAATCGCTTGCGCATAGCCTGATTCAGCGGCATGCAGCACAGCGGAGAGGGCTTTGAATTGCAGCGTCCGGGCCGCTCCCTTGATCGTGTGGATGTTGACGAAAACTATTTTCAAAGCTTCGCCGTCCACTCGATCCGCCTGGATCAAAAGCTCGCTTTCCCGCAGCAGCTGATCGCAGGAACTGAAGAACTGGACGCACTTCCGCACGCCCGCTTCCAGAAGCTGACGAATGATGCTGAGGTCCGTGTTTTTTTCTTCCAGTTCCCGCCTTGTCGTGATCTCAAGGGTGACATCGAGCATCGTCACGAGAATACGCAGCACCTCCTGCTGCGCATCGCATTCGATATTCCAGGTCAACTTCAAAATCTTGAGCTGCCCCTGGAAGCAATAGCCAACTTCGGATGGAAACTTATCACTGTTCAATTCAAAGGTGAGCGAATTCTCGCCCACGGATCCGATGATCGCCTGCCAGACCTGGTCTTTATCATCGAACCCGAGCTCCAGATGATCAAGGAACAGAGTGCGAAAACTCGCCCCGGCGATCGCCTTCTGCTCCAGGACATCCGGAAGGTGAGCCGAATAATTCGCCTCCACCGCGCCGCCAGCGCCAATGGAAAGTACGCCCTGGGGAATGTATTCCAAAAGCGCCCTCATTTCCGCAGTCCGCTGACTCACCTTTTGCTCCAGGCTTTGATTGAGCGCCTCGATCTCATGATTCTTGGCTGTCAGGGCCGCATTGAGCTGCTTCGCCGTATCAAAGGCCTTCGCGAACATGCGTGAATTGTTTTTCGCAAGAACCACCGAAAGCACCATGCCGCCCCACATGGCCAGCCATGGCCAGCCATGATTCCCAAGGGAATTGATGAAGTCGCTGAGCGTGCCGGCAGCCATGAAGAGGACGCCAATCGAAAAATTGGTGATTTCCTTGTTCCTGGTTCGAAAGGAAATCCACACCATGTAGGGAATGAAGAATATGAAGAATAGGATGGCATTCAAGACGTAGCAGTTCATCGTGAGGAAGGATGTATCAAGCCAGGGATTCGGAAATGGCATCAGGATGTTATTCACGGCGATGACGCAAAAATTCAGAGTGACCACGGCACGCAGGAAAGCCAGCCAGCGCGATGGGTATTTGAAGTGCAGATAGTGGATGGCCAAAGCCGTCACCAGGAGGGGCAGAGCCGTCCCGAACGCATGCACGACCTGAAGGCTGGCGCTGCTGGGTATGTAGTTCAAGACCACGGTCTGGGTCAGAACCTCACGAAAGAACGTCAAACCATTGATGAAGGCCAGGATCAAGGACTCCTCGTCCTCGCGATGGCGGGATTTATAGATCAGAAGGCTGTAGACGAACAGGCAGGCGAAGACCCCCATGGGAATCTTCAAAAACAGCTCGTGAAACTGAAATCTCTGCCGGATCTTATGCGCGCTCCCGAATTGGAAGGGGCCGACCAGGCCGGCGTTGCTCACCCATTCCTGACCTTTGCGTACGGGCGCCTGCTCATAGGAATAAACCAGATAGGAAACTCCAGCCGGCAAAAGCACGACAAAGGTCGGATGCGGGATCTGTAACCGTCCTCTTCCATCCGCAGGAATGAGTTCCGAAGGCGGACGATACACAGTTCGTGGTCCGTCGGCGGTCACAAGCGTAAGCTCGCCTTGAGCCACGAGGCCACCCAGCATCACACTGAAACTCATGGGCTGCTCAGCCCCAAGAGCCAGAATAAAATGGCCACGCTCCGGCAGATCGGAAAACATAGTGTAAAAGAAATCACCCGTCAGCGGATTGCGCAGCGGCAGCTCGCGAAAACGTGCGGCGTCCATGCTCGTCACCGGCTGCTCGGTAAAACGCCACGCGCCCTGAAGGACCTGAACCTCGTCCGGCGGCAACTCCAGTTTGAGTTCGCCCTGCTCCACTTGAACGGTCCGATGCAGCACCAACCCACTGGCCGCCACGACCGGAGCCTGAAAAAGTGCGGACAGGATCAGAAGCCCTCGACCAAGGATCTGCATTGGCATAATCTCCACTTTTTCACTGCCACTAGAATAACCTGGAACAGGGGAAAACCGCAAAAGCCGCCTGCCTCTCTGAGCACCAGCATGATAAGATTATCAGGGAAAAGGAGCCCCTCATGCCCAAACAAAACCTGATCGCAGCCTTCTTGCTTTCCTTGTCACTCAGTTCGAATGCAGCCCGCGCCACGGATCTTGAGGTCCTGCATTGGTGGACCTCCGGCAGCGAAGCCGAGGCCTTGGGCGAGCTTAAGAAAATGCTCAAAAACAAGACAGATTATCAATGGAAGGATTTCTCTGTCGTCGGGGGCGGGGGGCAGAATGCGCTCAAGGTTTTGAAGTCCCGCGTGCTTGCCGGCAAGATGCCTGCCGCCGTACAGCTCAAAGGCCCTGCGATCCAGGAGTGGGGCAAATATTTGACCCGAATGGATTCCATAGCCAACGAGGAAAAGTGGACTTCGATGATACCGGCCTCGGTCGCAGGAGGCATGCAGGTCGAAGGCCACTGGACCGCCGTTCCTGTGAACGTTCACCGCGTGAACTGGGTCTGGATGCACGCCGGCCTTTTCAAAAAACTCGGTGCGACCATGCCGCAGTCCATTGATGAACTCTTTGCTCTGGCCGAACGCGCCCAGAAAGAAGGCATTCGGCCCTTCGCCCATGGTGGTGAGCCCTGGCAGGACATGACGGCCTTCGAGGAAATCCTTTTGGCCTCGCAAGGCCCGGAATTTTTCCAGCAGTTTGCGCAGCTGAAGCCTGAGGCTCTGCAGAGCGACAAACTCAAGCATACCTTTGATTGGATGCGCCGCTACAGCGATCTGCTTCCCAAAAATCGCAAGGGCATGAGCTGGGATAAGGCCAGCAAAGAGGTCATCGAGGGCAAAGCCCTCATGCAGTTCATGGGCGATTGGGCCAAGGGTGAAATCACGATGGCCGGCAAGACCCCAGGCGTAGACGTCCTCTGCCTCGCTATGCCTGGAAGCGGCCAAGCCTTTATCTATAATGTCGACAGCTTCGCCTTCTTCGATACGCAATCCGATGTGACCAAAAAAGGCCAACTGAAGCTGGCCAGCCTTATCCTCAGCCGCGAATTCCAGGAGCCCTTCAATAAAAAGAAGGGTTCGATTCCGGCCCGTGTGGATCTCGATATGAAAGGTTTTGACAGCTGCGCGCAGGCGTCCATGGAAACCTTCCGCAAAGGCACGCTGCTGCCGAGTATCGCCCACCACATGGCGCTGCCCTCCAAACAGGTCACAGCCATCCAGGATCTCGTTTCGGAGCATCTGAACAGTCGCATGACGAGCGAGGAAGCGATGCGGAAACTCAAAGCGGCCATCAACGCGAGTCGCTAGATGAGCGCGAAACTCACGAAGCCTGCAGCGAGGCGGAACGGTCCAGGAGTTCAAGACAGCGCTGATAATCAGCGGGGGACAGCTGGTCCCTCCAGATCGGATGCAGCAGGAAGGCTTTCAAATCGTACTGGGCCTCGCGGTTTTTGAAATAAGACTGAAACAGAAGATCAAGCGTCGTCCGATAGGACTGCAGCTCCAGCGAAGCGATCTCATCCTTGCCCAGGATGGCTGTCAAAAGACCAAGATGCTTCTTCTGCGCCAGCTCTCTGAGCTTTGCGATGTCCTCGTTCTTCCAAACCTCGCCCAGCATCCCGGCATCCGCAGCGTTCAGGCTCATCAGCTCCGTAAGCGCCCCGAGTTCAGTTTCGAGGCGCAGGCTTTCCCTTTGAATTCTGGTCAATGACGTCACATCAAAGAGGAAGAGGTAGGCCCCCAGTATATCCTCCTGACTGCGGATGGGTATCCAGGCCAGCCGCAACTCAACCGCCGGCCGCCCCGCGTCTTCGAAAGTCCAGGTGTATTGATCGCCAGTCAAAGCGTGAAAGTCCGCTGCCTTGGAGGACAGGATCTGCACGCAGGCGGCTTCGAGTTCGCTGGCGCTCTTATAAGGAAGCCTGGATCCGAGCCTGGAAAGAAAGACCAGAAAGCTGTTCCAATCACTGACGCTGATTCCCAGCGTCGCGGTCAGGAACCGCGAATAGGATCCGTTCACCTTCCAAAGGCCACTGGCATCCTTGCTGATCAAAATGATGCCGGTTGGCAGCGATTCGATCAGAAGCCTCAGGCTCATGGTGCGTTCCTCAATCCGACGATCAAAGAGCGCGATGTCCTCGGTGAGCTTCTCCGTCTTCTCCTTGATATCAAGCTCCTGGACCTCGGCGTGGGTGAAGGCTTCCGAAATGCGCTTCGAAAACAGAACCGAAGCAATGATGCTGCTGAGCAAAAAACCCATCGGGTGCATGCCGGGAATCAACTCGATGTTCACGCGTGTATTCAGGACTTCCAAAAACGTGGACGACGTGATGGTGGTAGCGGCGATGGCAAATAGCACGGTAGCTGACCGTTTGCTTCTCAGACCGCTGCGAACGGTCAGAATGAATGACACGATCGTCATCATAATAATGATATAGGTAATCAGCATGAGAGGCAGGAACAGGGCGCTCTTGGCGAGGACCAGGAGAGCGAGGGAGAAGCAGGCCAGCCCCCAGGACCACCTTTCGATCCGGGCCGGTGCATCCAAGGGGAAAATGGCTCGTGACATACTGATGGTCGAGGGTATCAGGAGATTGACGATAAAGATTTCAAGACGCCAGTAATATTCTTCAGAAATGCCCAGGTAGTAATGGAGCTGCCCCTGTCCCGTGAGAAGAATTCTGAGACAAAGGCAGAAGGACATGGTCGCGATCATGAAGCCAGCATTGTAGCGCCGGCGCAGAAAAGAAAAGGCGACATGATAGATGAAGCAGAAGGCCAGACCGGAAAAGGCAAAGAAGTCCAAAGCCCGGGATCGCTGTTCAATCTGGGGTCCTTCCAGCTCGGTGCGCACCTTGAACGTCCCGCGGAAGCCGCACATGGGGCTTTCTCCACAGGTCAACGCGAATTCCACCTTCAGTAAAGGGCTGCGCACATGATACAGAAAGTCGATGCGCTCCGGTTCATGACCGGACTGACTCCAGATCGGCTCATAATTAATCCAGAGTCGTCCCTGACCGAAAACGCGAATCAAACTGATATGCACCAGCTGCCCCACCAGGGCTTCGGGCAGCTGCATATTCCAGCAGTAGTAACCTTCGTGCTCCTTGATTTTATCGCCGAGCAGGAGCTTATATTTCAGCAGGGGAAATTTTCTGAGCTTCGCATTGTCCGTATGTTCAGCTTCACTGCACGGCACGTTCTGCCAATAGACGTCACCGCGAACATAGACGCCGGCCGCATGAGCCCCCTGCCCTTCCCAGGTGAAGGTCGGTATATCCTGAGGCGCCGCCAGCAGCGTGAGACTGAAGAAGAAAGGGATCAGCGCCAGAACTTTGAGAAGAGTCATACCGCCTCCTCCAGGCACACGCCTCGGGGCAGACTGATGCGCCAGATACATGCCCTATATCCATCCGCTCTGCGGGCCTCTCTCCAGATGACCTGAAGCGATCCACCCAGTTCTTCGATCATGGACCGTACAGCATCCATGCCCACGCCGCGGCCCGAAACGTCGCTGGCCTCGTCCTTGGTGCTGAAGCCCGGCATAAAGATGAAACCCGCGATATCATCATCGCTCAGGGCGCGATCGTCCTGAACATAGGCTTTGAGTCGAGCGCGTTCATGGACTCGGTTCAGGTCAAGCCCTTTCCCATCATCATAAACATCAAGGATGAGATGCTCCGCTTCCAGCTGGGAATGAATCGCGATCGTACCCTCGTGACTTTTGCCTAAAAGCCGCCGCAGATCCGGCGCTTCGATGCCATGATCGAGAGCGTTGCGAAGGAGGTGAATGAAAATACCCGAGAAGGCCCCCAAAAGACTGCGCTTCAAAAGGCAGTGCGCGCCCTCGATCTGAAGGCTGGGCGTCGGTTTTCCAAGCTGCGCCGCGATCTCGACCAGACCGCTGCGGAACGAGGTGACGAGGTCCGAGAGCGGAATAAAATAGCTGCGCTGGACGATCGTCCACTCTTTTTTCCAGGCCTCATCAGGCGGCGATTGAGCGATTCGCTGGGCCGCTCTGAGAAAACGCTCAGCCAGGTGCCCGTCATCCAACAGCCGTCCGTTGCCTTCGATCTTGAAGATGATATGGTAGTCGCGCGCATAGTTATCATAACTGTTCCGTACGGCTCCCAGTGTTTCCGCGATGACGTCGAGGCTCGACTCATGGATGAGCCGTTCTTCCGCTTCGTGAGTCACGCGCGCCAGATGCTTAAAACCAAAGGCCCGCGACAGCCCTTTGAACGTGTGCAGGTCGCGCATCAGCCCGGCTTTCCAGTCTTCCTGGTCTTTTTGCAGAGCCGAACGCAGGGCCAGGCGCATCCGATCCAAAAGCGCCCCGCATTCGGGAATGGCCATTTGCAGCTTCACGGAATCGAGGCTCAAAAGTTCGGAGAAACGCATGATCCTTTGATGCTGCTGATCAAAACGAGCCGAGCCGATGGCTTCGCTGGACACATCGATCAGGATCAAAAGCACGCCCGAGACGAGCTCCCCCTCGACCTGGGGCAGCCACGAGCAGATATAAACCCGGGGCGCATCAGAACCTTCGGTGATCTCCAGCTTATCCGGCAGCAGGTCACGGTTCATATCGAAAAGGAACGATGGAATGCCAAGACTGGCGCTCAGGGCCGCCATGGTTTGCGCCTGCTGATGGCCATCCAGTTTGGAGCGACTCAGAAATCTGGCGAAGTCTTCCACGCCCAAAGACTCTGCGCCCAGCATCCGGGTTCCCGCCTGAGACACCATGGGGCTGACGTCGACAGCGCCATCGCGCTCGATAAAGAGGATGATTCCGGCATCGGTGTGCTGAAGAATCGCGTTCAATTCCTGCGTGACGAGCCTGACCCTGCTTTCCAAGGCCTGGGCCTGTGAACTGAGGTTCTGATTCAGCTGGCTGATGTCGCGGTTCTGTGTTTCAAGCGTCTGGAATATCTGTTCGAAGCGAAAGGCCTGAAAAAGACAGGCCAGGAGCGCAAAGACCATCAGGCCGGGCCCGACGATGAAAAACGGCAGATAAATGATCTGCAGCACATAGAGAAGGTCGACCACGGAACAGGCGATGGCAACCATCATGCCGCTGAAAAAGAGCAGACTGCCGGGAGTCTTTCGGATCATGGACAGCACCACGATCTGCATCATGGTGCCGAAGATGCAAAGCGTCAGGATATGAAAAGGCTGAAGAAAGCGCTGGGCAAAGGTCGGGGCGCTGACGGCCGTGATGACGACGACGGCGCCGCCCAGGCTATAGAGCATGCGGTTCCAACTCACAAAACAATTGCGTCGATAGATGACTTCGACATTGTAAAGCGAAATAAGGACCAGCAAATAGTAGGTGATCAGCTCCATTCTTCGATGCAGGACTTCAGGCAGATGAAAACCAAGACCCCACTGCCCTGCTCCCGTCACGGCGATACGCAGCATGGCGACGAAGAAGAAAAGACCGAGGATCAGGTAAGGGAGCCACTGGCGGCGGAAACTATAGAGCCAGATATGATACACCGCGGCAAAGAGCAAGGAACCGAGGATGGCCGCATCCATGAAAGAGAGCTTCGCCAGAAGCTCCTGCAGAAGGTCGGCGGGGGCCACCAGCATATCCCAATCAAAGCCACCGGATTGCACCTGGCTATTGGCATTCTGGACAACGATGTCCAGCGTTTCGCTTTGAATCCGAAAATAGTGAATGAATGAAGCGGTGATTTGCGTGTGCTGCGTTCCTTTGGGATCTATCTGCGAGGGATTGGGAAGTTCCACTCCATTCACCCAAACCCGGCTGGCTCCATAGATTCGCGGCAGACGCAGTCCCCACACTTCTCCGAAGGCTTCCAAAGGCAGGATAAGGCGCAGGCTGTAGGTCGCCTTGCCGATCTTATGTCGTGATTGCTCGGGATGGCCATGCCACAGCTTGGGAAAAGGCACTTTTTCCATGGAATCCAAAGCCGGATCGCCAGGCATCAAAAGTTTATCCCAAATCCAAAGGACATCGCCTGTCATGCGATAGATGCCAGGTCCGGACGCAGAAAGATCGGCCTGTCCATCGACCAGCCGTATATCCTGATAAGCCAGAGCGAGGCTTTTTACAGGCATAAGCGCCAGGATTAAAAGATAAAGGATCTTCATCGTCTATGTGTGCCCTGCATCCAGGTCGACCCTTCCTCCACTTTATCATGGAAGGGACCGAACATAATTGCCGAGGGCCGGGTAAGGATCGAGGATCGCAGCCCCTCCCCCTTCCATAAATACCAAGGGAAATATCTGCGCATTCCTTTGTCATATCGGCTCTTTATACAACTCCTTCAGAACCTCCAGGCTACCCCAAACCTTAAGCCGATAAGGAAACACACTTCGCTGAAGAGGTCCCCATGCCAAGCCTAAAGGCTCCTTTTGCATTCGTGCTCGTCATGCTCCTGACGGGTTCCATGATGGGGTGCATGCCCAAAAATTTTAAAGACATCTCCACCACGGATAACGCCTCTGCGATTCAAAAACTGGACGTGGCAGATGCAGGCGCCGAAGCGGAGAAGAGCGGCGAATCCGATGAGTCTTCAACAACGGCCATCGAACCCACATCGATTGCCGGTGGTTTCCTGATGGATCCGAAAAAGTTATTCATCCAAAGAAGCGGAGGCACCGTGGATATCAAGTCCGATTCCGCAGCCGTGGTGCAGATGCCGTCCGGCCTGCCCAAGGACGCCGATATCGAACTTTATGCCTACGACAGCGCGACCAGGAACTTTGAAGCGTCTGGCGATTACCTCATACTCAACTTGAAAAAATTAGCGGCGACACGCGCACTCCCGGATGGCAGCTTCACCGTCCAGGCCAGCATCGCGAGCAGCGATTGGCTCTTCATCAAGGTGGCAGACAGCAGCGGCGCGACCCTCCGTGTCAGTCCGAAAGAACCCAAAAGCTCGATCGTCTGGATTGATAGCGACGGCAATCGACCTCGTTCCCTGGATCAAGCCTCGGCCCATACCCTGCGTGGGCTCATCAGTCCCACCGCCACTCTTTTGGAGGCAATCGATCGCCTCAGGACGACGAAAGCCTGCGTGGACTGTGACCTGAACGGTGCGGATCTCAGAGGCCAGAACTGGAATGCCTATAACTTCATGGGCGCTAAACTCATGGGGGCGAAATTCAATAACTCATCCATCACGAACAGTGATCTGCGGAACACGGATCTCAGAGCTGCAGATTTCTCCTTTACCTTCCTCGCGTTCAGCGACTTTACGGGAGCCGTCACCACGGGAGCCAATTTCGAGGGTGCTGATACCCAAAACGCGATAGGTCTTGTCATCAGCCCCTGAGGCTGGCGCAAAGCCGGTCTCTGACAGACCGGCGAACTCATTCCTTACCACCAGGCCTCGACCTGGGCACCTGCCGAAAGTCCGGCCGTTTCATCACTCTGCGCAGCGCCCTGCAGAATTCTTCCTTTTGAAGCTTCATTCCACTGAGCATAGGTCACGAAAAATCGCAGGGCTGGGCGTACCCAGATGCCCACGGCAGGGGACACGGTGGGTGCGATCGTATACTTGGTGAGCTGGGCATCGTCATAACGATTCTCGGCGGTATTGAGGATCGCATTCTCGACCTTCTGATAGCCGATTTCCGAGACGAGGGCGAACTGGGGACTCAGTTTGAAAATCGGCCGTATACCGACCGTCAGTTCCTTTTTATCGGGTATGGCAAGGGTGGTGCTGGGAGCGATCTCGCCGTTATAATCCACAGTCTGATACATCAGGACCGAATCAAAGGACACATTCTCGACCACGTTTTCCGCCCGCAGCATCTCGATCACGCGCATGGTCTTCGAACCTTTTCTTTGATCCAGAAGATCACCGCTGCCTTTCGCAATGTTCTGACCGCCGAAACCGCCGCGCTGGTCGATCATGCTGCTGCCCCACTCCCCGCGCGCTCCGTAGAGTCCTTGACCATACTGAAGAGCGAGTGAGTTGCTTAAACTCTCCGTCAGCGGAGTATCCAGGAAAAGATGGGCCGACACTCCGTTCAGAGCCTCGTAAAGATCCTCGCCGGTCTGCGAGTCACGACTTCCCACTGAACCATGCAGAAGAGCCAATTCCAACTGACCGATGCCCACGGGCAGCCCGGAATAGCGCACATCGAAGTTATTCTGGGCCGGTCCGCCATCCAAAGGAACATGACGCGTCATGGCCAAATGCAGAGCACCCGGCCCCGCTTCAATATTCTCAAGGCCAAAGCCCGGCCCCGAATTATCGAAATAATAGAAATCCAGCATGTGCACATCTTTGCGGCGATAGAAGCGCTTGCCGATCCAGATCGAACTCTTGGGACTCAGCACGCCCGTCGCAGCGACAAAAGCTTCGCGCAGGGCGACCGTGAATTCCGAGGAGACCGACACCGCACCGCTCGCATCGGTCTTGGCGTTCGGGGTCGTCGGTTCCCAGTCCCGATGGGCGTTTGACTGTAGCGCCAGAGTCACCTTTCCACCCCAGGTCGTGGTGGACTCACCTTCCTTGGGGACCCAGTTGTGAAGGAACGACGTCTCGATGTAGGTGTCGCACTCGTTGCCCAGACGGAATTTTTCCGGCGCGCCCGGCACCTGAAAGCAGGGCTGATCATGCCCCCGTTCACCGAAGCCTGTGCCGCTGCGCAGATAGCCATGATACTCAAAGGCCAGCGCCTCGGTGGCGACTAAAGGCAGAAGCAATGATAAAGCCTGAAACGTTTTCATGGAGATTCCCCTTCTTGAGAACCGATGCAAGGCAAGTCCCGTCCGACTTTGTTTGCTCGCGGTCCAGTTGAAGGGAATTCATCTCTTGGTTTGACGAAGAAAGAAAGTGCAATCACGGCTCTACACATTTTTCCGGAACATAAAATGAAAGGATGGAGCCGGGTCAGCCGCGGAAAGCGAATGTTTCGTGACCACGTCAAATGGTTAGCATACAAGGTTATAGCGGCGCGGATGGCCCGAAAATAGACAGGGCCTCTCTGAGGAGGCCCTGCTCATCATGCAATGCGCGAAATTCAGTTGAACGTACGGTATTCAAAACGATAGGTCGCGTCACCGATCTTGTACGAGAAGTGCGTGTGGCTGACATCTGTCGTCGCATACTCGCTGTCAAAGGTGGCTTCCATCGTTGCACCTGTGGTGCTGAAGTTGGCCTGAGCACGCTTTTCTTCATTGCCAGCCGTGATTTCAACCCCAGCTGTCACTTCGGTCAGAAGTTTCTTCAGCGGGGTCAGGTCGGTGAGCTTCACCAAATCGGTGCCATTCCAGCGATAAAATTCCGTGACGGCGCCGGTAAACTTGCCCGCATCCGAGACGATGAATTTGGTCGAAGGAATGAAGACCGTAGGCTTGCCGTTGGCATCCAGTGGAGTGGACGCGGCCAAATCAAAGCGGCCCACTTCCGTACCATCATAGCTGAGGCGCCACAGGCCGGCTGGGATCGCACCGTCTATCCCGCCGCCAGTTGCAAAGTTCAGCATGAAATCACGCGTGTCGTCTTCACGGGCATAAAATCCACCGATTCCACCACCCTGGCAAACACGTTTGTCGCCCTGACTGGTGGTGCTCACGTTCACGTTGGCGAATTTGGTGACCGACGCCGTGGTGTTATCGAACTGGCGAACATTCACAGCGCTGGGTGGTGTGAATTCAACTGCTTTGGGCGAGGCGGCGCAGATGTCTTCGAAAACGAAGGGCGTATCCGTCCGGCTGCCGATGTAAAAACCTGTTCCCCGATACTGAAGCTTGCTGACGTCCGTGAAGGCGTTCAGCATGGAAGTGGAGCTGCCGCTGTAGCTCCAAAGATAGAAGGGAGAAGCTTCCCAGGCGGTATTCATATAAGCGTTCTTCAGGGACTTCAAAGCTTTGCCGGCATCGGCCAACGCATCCTGGGCTTCCGCAGGCAGATCAAGCGCATCAGCCGATGACAGTTCCGACTTCGCCTCATCGCCATCCGCATCCGTGATCGACCCGAGGTTGGTGTTGCCGATCAGAGCCTGATCAACGATACCAAAAAGGTTTTTACCGGACGCCGTGGGCATACCGATGAAACGGAAGCTATCCGCCTCGGTTTCCTTGTTGCCGGTCTTGGTGTACGCCACCAACACAGTCATCGTACCTGCGCGCTCCAACTCTTCCGCATAACCTTTGACTTCCGATTGGATTTCAGCTTCTGGCGTGGTGTTCAGAAAGTTTTCGGCCTCGCTCAACGAGACGCCGAAGTAGTCCGCCAAGGCCTTGGCCAGACGAGCCTTGTCACGAGCGGCCGGATCTTTGGCCAATTCTTCGGTGAAGACTTCTTTCGCTTCGATGCTCTTTCCAACGCTGGCTGTGAATTTGCCGTCGGCATCCACTTCCAGTTCCACGGGAGACCCCGAGGCCTTGCCGCCGGACAATTTGAACTGAAGAACGCCAGTTTCATTGGCGGTCAAACCCATATTCAACGCCAGCTGGCCGGTCAGGGATACAGTGGCTTCATCCGAGGCTGTCACGCCCGGACCATCGGTGGTGGCGGCTGTATCGCTGCTTTTGCTCTTTCCACAGGCCGACGCGACCAGCACCAAAGGCAAAACGAGAGACGATTTTTTAACTGTGTGTTTCATGCCAGAACTCCAAAGTGGACAGGTCACATAATTCTCGTCCAACTATCGGGCCTGACTTTTTGGAATTAATGGGAAAGCCGCAATCTGCCTAAAAAGTAAGAAAGTCTCATCCTAACTCTTTGTTTCCTGTAGCCTTTGGGCCAGGGTCACGGTCAGAAAACGCGTGGCATCGATGGGGTCGTCGCGATCCTTGACCTCCAGATTCTTCAGAACAGAGCGTAAGGTTTTCTCGAAGTGCATACAGACTTTATACCCTTTATGACTGACAATCAGCATCTTCTGCCGCAGGTCAGAGGGCCGTTCGAGCATGTGAATCCACTCGGAATTTTCCAGCCTTTGCAGGGTGGGCGTCAGGGTACTGGGGTGAATACCCGAGAGCTGGGCCAGCGAGGACGCCGAGATCGCTGGCGAGGCCAGGATCTTCCGCAGGACCAGCCATTGCACCAAAGAGAGTTCATGATGTCTCTGCGCCTGAGCGTTCAGGTTATGCAGCTCAACACTCAGGCGGACCAGGACTTCAATATGATGCAAGGATTCGATAGAAGATTTCCTGCGTTAAAGAGAGCGTTTGCGCCCTATCTTTTTGTACGTATCCAAACAATGCCGCAGCATCCTATCAATTTCCCCTTGGTTTTTCAAATAGAAGAGGGCCGCCGAATTCTCGTCCTCCCCGACGCGTATGGTCAGAAGGCTTTCTTCTCCCAAGCGGAACACGTCTTCATCGTTCTCGTCATCACCCACATAGACGGCGGCGCGCTTGCCCGTGCGGAGCATCAGCTCCAAAAGCGCCACGCCTTTGTGCGGCGCGCCCGAAGCCACCAGATTGACCACGTACTTGCCGAGCAGGATACGCGGCGCCGGCACCAGGCTGCTGGCCAGTTCCAAAAGTTTCAGCTTGACCTTCCGCTTGTCGCTCGCCTGCCGATAATGAATGGCAAGGCTGAAGCTCTTGTCTTCAATCACCACACCCGCGGTTTTCACCAGGGCGGGCTTCAGCTTCTCATGCCATTGACGGGTCATGTCGGCCGCGATATCGAGGCTGCCAGTGGAACTTGGCAGTCCTTCCAGTCCATGATTCCCGATCGCAAAGTCCACCTTGAACGGCAGACGCTTCAAAAGGTCAGGACGGCTGCGCCCCGAGATGACGACGATGCTCGTATTCTCGTGCAGACTGCGCAGGTAATCATCCGTCTTCTGGGAAACCTTGGCATCATCAGGATTCGGCACGATCGGAGCCAGGGTTCCGTCGAAGTCGAAGGAAAACAACGCATCAGCATAACAGAAGGCTTCGAGCATCCGGAGGCCTTCCTCGTCAAATAGATATTTCATAGTCGTATCGGACCTCCGGAAGGCAGAATGCCAAAGTTATAGGAATCATCGTCATTGTCCCCATTATGGGAACCGAGGCGTACATGCTGCAGCTTCTCAAGCAGGCGAATGCGGCTCGCATCCATCAGCATCCGACCCGCCCAGCGATAGACGTTAAACTCCCGAATGAAGGCCCGCATCAGTTGCATGCGCTCCCTCTGCTCTTCGGGGCTCATCCTCATACCGAACGACAGAGCCTGGGCCGTCTGATCGATATCATAGGGGTTGACGATCAAAGCGCCGGTCAGTTCGCGCGAGGCACCTGCAAAGGTACTCAAAATCAGGACCCCCTGCTCATCGTCGCGCGAAGCCACGAATTCCTTCGCGACCAGGTTCATACCGTCATGGAGCGAGGTCACAAGGCAGATGTCCGCCGCCCGCAGATACTGGTAAACCTCTTCAGCCTCATGATGCACCGGCAGATACACGATAGGCTGCCAATCATCCTGACTGTAATCCGCGTTGATCTGAGCCACCACCTTATCCACTTCAGCGGCAAACTCACGGTAACTGGGAATTGAGGACCGGCTGGGCGCACTGATCTGCACAAAGACAAAGTTGCCGATCGCGGCCGGATCTTTCTGCAGGAGTTTTTCCACCGAGCGCAGGCGTTCGACGATACCCTTGGTGTAATCCAGGCGATCGATGCCCACCCCGATCTTGGATTTCGGATGAATGCCATGTTTCTGCTGCAGATGCAAACGGCATTCCTCGCGCGTAGGCGTGGTTTCGAGAGCCTTGGGCGGCCATTCGATCGAGATGGGATAGGCCCGGATCTGGGTCGCCTTGCCTTTATAAATGATAGTATTGGTCTCCCGATCGATTCGGGCTTCCAGATAACGATCCACGCATTCCATAAAGTTATTGCAGTGGAACTGGGTATGGAATCCCAGGATCGAACTGCCGAGGAGCCCGCTCAGGATCTCGTTCTTCCAAGGACAGATCCCAAAGGACTCCGCGTTGGGCCATGGAATGTGCCAAAAACTCAGGATCGTGGCCTGCGGCAGCTGCGAACGAATCAAAAGCGGCGCCAGGGCCAGGTGATAATCCTGCACCAGGATCACGGGTGAAAGATCGGTGGCTTCCTCGCAGACGGCCTGCGCGAATTTCTGATTGGCCCGCATATAGCAGTGCCAGTCCTCGCTCCGAAATAGCGGGCGCGTATGCGCGATGTGACAAAGCGGCCAGAGTCCTTCGTTGGCAAAGCCGAAGTAATAGCCCTGCTCCTCTTCCTGCGTCAGCCAAATCCGGCGAATCGAATAGCTCGGTTTTTCCGGGGGCACGCGCACGCGATCATGTCCATCCACAACTTCACGGTCGGCATTGCCGCTGCCGTGTGCGACCCAGGTCCCGGAACATGCGCGCAGAATCGGCTCCAGCGCGGTGACAAGGCCGCTGGCGGGTTTTTGCACCTTGATCACATCACCCTTGCGATTATGGATATAGGGTTCACGGTTCGACACCACGATCACCCGTTCCCCGGACAGATGCTTTTTCAGGATCTCGCGCAGGGTCGTCGCGTTCCAGGTCATGCGCGTTTCATCCTGCTGCTGGCGCGAAACTTCCATCTCCTTCACCAGAGCCTGCACATCCTTCAGAATAGGCAGAAACTCCTGATTATTCTGCACGGCAAGTTTAGCTTTCTGCGGATTGCGGATCCCGGTGACAAGATTCCGCACGCTTTGTATCCAATTCGAAAGACTCCAGCGCACGATAGCCAGGACTAAAATCGCTACCAGGATACCGATCGACAGAAATACGGCCGCCATGTAAAGGGTCGTCTCGCGACTTCGGCGATCGACATAGCTCATATCCTGAACGATCATCAGCTTCAGCGGATAAAAGCCCACCGTTTGCGCCAGAATCTCGGGCGGCATGGGCCTGGGGGATGGAGTGGGTAAAGGTTCGACCTCGTCCTGAAGCCCCGATGAAGGAGCCTGCTCGCCTTGTTCGGTCGCTTCCGGTTCCGGCCATTCGATCAGAGCATAGGAAAAATGAATCGAGCCGCCCGGCAGCTTGAAGAGTTTCCCATGATACGCAGGTTCCTTCTCCATGGTCGCGCAGTTGAATCCTGCGGGGAAATTATCGGTTTTTACGAGGACCCTGTCTTTGGAATCGCAGACCTGCAAAGCCAAAAGTCGCTCGTCTTCCGTCGCCTTTTCCAAAGTCGCCTGCAGCTTCTTACGATTTTTCGCCACATCATCGGGGGTGATGAGCAGCCTTTGCAAATCGGGCCCAACAGTTTTCCCAATGAGTATGCTTCGTATGTTAAGATCCCGAACGGACCAGACCTCCATGAGGTTTTCGACAAACGGCACCAGCGCGTAAGCCAGAAGAGCCAACGCAGCCAGGACCGGGAGCAAAAAGCGGAGTGTGAGTTTCATCTTGTCTCCGTGAATTACTTTGATATAAAACTATTTCAAAGAGGTAGCACTATGTATGATTTTTCGCTCATCGGCAACTGTCAAATCTCGGCTCTGATCAAACAGGACACCAGTATTGTATGGCTCTGCATGCCAAGGCCGGACTCGGATCCCATCTTCGGCAAGCTTTTGGATCCCGACGGCGGATTCTTTTCGATTAGCATGGATGGTCCCGTCCAAAGCGAGCAGTCCTATCGTCCGAACACCGCGATCCTCGAATCGCGACTCAGCACGGATGATGGACAGAAGATTACCGTGACGGATTTTGCTCCGCGCTTTGAACAGTACGGGCGCATGTATCGTCCGGCGGCTCTGATGCGCATCGTCAAACCGGAAGGCGGACGGCCGCGCATTCGCGTCTGCTGCCAGCCCGTGGCCGGTTGGAGCAAGGAGCCTTTGCGCGCCCAGCGCTTCAACAGCCATGTGCGTTATGAACATCCGATGGGCAGTCTGCGACTGGTCACCAATATTCCTCTGACCTATCTGATGGACGGCCAATCCTTCTTTCTGGATGAACCGGCCTACTTCGCCCTGCTTTGGGATATGCCGCTCGAAGACGACCTTACGCAGGTGGTCCAGGGCTTCATGAGCAAGACCGAGCGCTACTGGCAAACCTGGGTTAAACACTGCACGATACCCGTGCTCTTTCAAAAGGAAGTCATACGCTCGGCGATCACGCTCAAGCTTCATTGCTATGAAGACACGGGCGCGATCCTTGCCGCGACCACCACCAGTCTTCCCGAAACATTTGGCAAGGAACGCAACTGGGACTATCGCTTCTGCTGGCTGCGTGACACCTTCTTCACGTTGAGCGCCTTCAATAACCTCGGGCACTTTGAAGAGATGGAAGGATTCTTCAAATTTTTGATCAACATCGTGCGTTTCGATCACGATCTCGCTCCGGTTTACGCGCTTGATCAGAGTCTGCCTCTGCCCGAACGCTGGCATCAGGAGTGGGCTGGTTATATGGACTCACGACCTGTTCGCACAGGCAATGCGGCGGCCCTGCAGCAGCAGCACGATGCGTATGGGGAGATGATACTGACTCTGGCGCCCATCTATTTTGATGAACGCTTTGTGTCGCTTCGCTCACCCCATCTGAACGTGCTGATGGACTGGCTCACCGAACGCTGCATGCAATCCATAGGCCAGCCGGATGCAGGACTCTGGGAACTTCGCGGCACTAAAATTGAGCACACCTTTACCAACCTGATGTGTTGGGCAGGTCTGGATCGTAGTTTAACGATCCGGCAGGCGGGACAGCTGGGTCCTGCGGCCCAACTTACGATCGACCGTATTGCCGAGGCTCGGCAGAAGGCCATGGACCATATTAGGGCCGCGACACAGGACCTGGTGGTTTATAATAGTCCTGTGGACAATACACTGGATGCGTCCATGCTCATGATGCCGATTCTGCGCTTCCCTGATGCGGAGATCAACCAGGCCACTGTGCAGGCCATAGCGTCGAAATTAGGGGCGAAGGGTCTCCGCGAGGATGCCGGCCTGTTGCTCTACCGTTATCTGCGCGAGGATGACTTTGGTCAGCCGCAGGACGCGTTCCTCGTCTGTTCCTTCTGGCTGGCGCATGCCTATGCTGCGGTCGGCAGGAAAAAAGAGGGCCGCGACCTTCTGCAGAAGCTGCTTCACTATGCGACGGCTCAGGGCCTTTATCCCGAGCACGTTACGCTGGGACACCCGACCCATCATTCAGGCAACTTCCCGCAGACCTATAGTCACGTGGGACTCATCAACGCGGCCTTCGCCCTAAGCCCGAACTGGAGCGAGGTTCTGTAATGCGGACTACCGCAGAATGAGGATTTTCTTTACGGCGACAGTTTTATTTTGATATAAAAGTAATAGTTCTTCTCGGCAGCCAAGAGTCGCGAAGATGATGGCTCTCTCGACTTCTCCATCAGATGAAGATCACTGTCTTCATTGAACTACCTCCAGGGAATGCGCTCCGTAATCGAGCGCGTTTCTTTTCTTCTCCCTTACTTTGTACAGAGCACAGAGAACTCAGGCGGAGCGTCCGGGCTTTGGATCCAGGCTTCGAGCCAGCTGCAGAGCTGCGACTGCAGTCGATCAAGGTTCAGGTCCACGATGCGGACCCACGGGCCGGAACCGACGGCTAAAATGTCGGGATCATGGCTGAGCCCCATGGAATTCAACGAATCCGTGCCTGGAAAGGCCTGAAACTGATGTTCCATGCTTCCTTCCCGACTACGAACACTGACAAGTCCAGCCTGGGCATAGATGAGGCGTGAGGAATCCGAAGTCCACTGCAGTCCTTTATCAAGATTCGTCGAGGTGAGAGGGATGTCCTGGAGTATGGACCACTGGTCTGAATCTCTTTGACCAATGACCAGGCTGCCGCCGCGCAGGGCGGCAAAGCGTGTTCCGTCGGGTGCAAAGCTGAAGCGGGATAGGTTTGCCGGTGCGGCCAGGGCTTCTTCCACCCACTGGCCGCTTTGGTTTCTAAAAATGCGCGCCTTCTGCTGGGCGTCACCGATGGCGAGTCGTGCGCCATCGCGCGTCCACTCGATCCATCTCAGTTTTTGCAGGGGCGGCAGCCCTGCTTCCGTAACGAGGCTGCCATCCGGCGTTACGACCAACGCCCGACCGACATGACCTTTCATAAGCCGCACCAGAATCCGCGGAGATCCGGGCAGGCGCACGAGCGCATCGAAGCCCGGACGTTCGCCCGATTCAAACGGGATGGTTATGGTAAGTTCTTTCCTATTGGAATTTTGAAACCAAAAAGCCAAAACGCCTTTTCCTGCAGTCAGCATATGCTCGTTGTCAAAGGCCAGGGCCGCATCACGCCACGCGGCGCTCGCCACACCTTCAAGGCTGAGGTTTGCGTCCATCTCGCCCTTCCGCGTCCATAGTCGCGACGTGAAATCCTCGGCGCTCGATACGAAAAGATTCCATTCAGTAAGAAACCTGACCTCATTGATTTGCGCTGTGTGCCCGATCCATTCCTGAAGCTTCTGACCGCTTCGATCCCAGAGTCGAATCACGCCATCGAACCCGGCAGTGAAAAGGGTTTCGCCCTCCTCACGTCCGTCTTCGAAACGGCTGACCACGACCTGGCTGCGATCACCGCGAATCTGCGGCAACGGCGTGCGCTGCGACCAAAAACGCAGACGCGAGCCGGTCATCGTCACGAAATTCTTCCTGTCCTGATCACAGCGCACCGCAAAGGATGTGCGCTGCGTTCCGAGCGGCCAGTCCCCGAGCTTTTTAAATCCAGGCTCGGCTGCGTCCTGCCATTCCCAGTAACTGAGGCTGCGATCATCCTGCATCCAAAGGCCGCGCTGACAGGGATCGACCTTCCAATTCCGCAGGTTTTCCCAGGAAAAACCACTAAATTTCAGAGGCTGCAAAGTCTTCCCGGGGACCGTGGACCATTCATAGAAACGGCCGCCGCGTTCCATGAGGCCCGTGCTGCCATCACCCCAGGCCTGCACATACTGAAGCTTGATGCCGCTCGCTGATTCGGTCGGAATCTCTCCCGACGCGCTGTCGATATCCTTCCAAAGCACGCCGGGACTCCACGAAATCAGGCGTCCGTCTTTCAAAAGAACGATGAGACGCTGCGTTGCGCCGCCTCCGGCAAAGGACAGTCCTGCAACGGAAAGTTCGTCGCTTTTATCGGTCTGGACCCACGCTTCACCGCTCGTGCTCCAGAGCTTGATCACGCTATCGCCATCAACCGTCGCAATGCGTGATCCATCGGCCGCCACCGCCAGCTGCCTATTGTTAAAGGATGTCAGCCTCTGCGTGAGCGTCAGCCCTTCAGGTCCTGCGTTCACGACTGCCGGTTCGGAGTTGGGGAAGGTGATCACCATCTGCCTCGTCCCGGGGATCCACTGCAGAGCATCGGGCTCGGAATTGATATCCTTGTGATCCATCCAGCGGAGTTTCATCGGCTCGGAAAACTTTGCGTCGACCAACTGCATGACCCAAAGATCTTCAGCCGTGCCGAGCGCCAGGCTTTTAGTGGCAGGCGACCAGTCCGCTGCCCAGGCGTAAGGCACGGGAATTTTTTGCAGCAGCTGACCCCGCGCGGACCAAAGCGAAAGATCGGCATCGGAAAGCACCAGCCACGGGCTGTCAGGGCTCTGGTCCACGGCCCACGCTTGATTCCCCGTACTGGCAAGATTCGCACGCTGATATTCCTGAAGATAGGGCGCGGCCCCCAGGATGCCATCGACGAGTTTGGCCCGCACCTGGTTCTTTTCCTTGTCGATGCTGAGGCGCTGATAATCGCTGAGCGCGCGCAGAAGACTTTGTCCCGCTTCCCAGCCCTTTTCATTTTTTTCGGCCAGGGCCTGGTCCACGCGCGCTGAAATCCCCTGCAGCAGATCGCGGCGTACGATGTCGATCACCTGCTGCAAAGCTTCGGAGCTATTCCCCGCCGCGTCTTTCGCTTCGGCTTTTAAAACCCAGCGACCCTGATCCGGCATCGGCAGGCTGACTTCACCGGCTACGGTTTGCCAGTTTTGCGGATTCTCACACTGAGTGTGATCCATAGGCTGAAGGCACCAGCGAAGTAGCGCCGGATGCGGGTCCACGATTTTCAAAAGCAGCAACGCCCCCGGCGGCATGTCGAGGTCCTTCCCAGGCTGCGGAGCAGGCGTAAGGCTAAGGGCAGGAGCCTGCCGATCTATAATGAAAGGGCAGGATTCCTCGACTTCAGCCAGGGCCGAACGCGGATTCTGCAAAAGATTTTTCTGTTTTAAGAATAACTGACCCGGACCATCAGGCCAGGCCTCGGGCCAGAGCAGGGTTTTCCCGGCACTTTCGAGCGAGAAGTTCTGCTCCGCCTCACGCCCCTCAGCATTGAAGAGCCGCGGGGCGAAAGCCCAGGCTTCCAGTCCGTCCGCAGCGTTCACCTCAAGCGGCAGCTGAAAACGGCCGTTTTGAATCCAGGGATCAGGACAGCGCAAGCGCACGCGGGCCTGGCTGTTATCCTGCAAACGCACGAAGGCCAAGGAAGGATCATCCTGGGTTTTAACCAATGCGCTCCAGCTGCGATCCTGGGCCAGGGAACGAATCACGATCCGGCCCGTGCCGCGGGTGTTCACGCAGTGCTTTTCACTGACCGGCAAGGCCGGCGGAAGATTGCCGGCTGCATTCAATTCCAGCGCACGCGCATCGAGCTGCTCCATGGCTGCCAGCTCCTGCCCCTGCGGATCGAGCACCTTGATCCAAGGCCCGCCGTCACGGGCGGATTCACCACAGTCCAGAATCCGCGAGTTCAGCCGATTGCTCAGCTTCTCGCAGCTCATAAGGAAGGGAAAGGTCAGGAGAAGCAGCAGCATTCGCATGGTTTCGCCTCGATTAGCAGGGATCCAGATTCACCAGCAGGGAATTCAAACTCACTTCGGTGAACTCGAACGTTTGCGGATCACTCCACACCGTCGCACGCAGATCCTCGAAGCGAAGTGTCAACTGATTGCCACACACGGTGTTGGATTCCACCTGGGCGTCGAAGAAATTGCCGCTGTCCACGCGGGATTTGCCGAGCTTCCAGTATTTATCGAAGCCGTCCTTCTGATTGGTGCCTGTGACCGTGGTCAGGCCCTGAACCTTCAGTTCGATCGTGCCCTTTTCGGAACCGATGTAGGCGTTGTTCACATTCACCGCGAAATCTCTGATTTTAAAGCGTCCGCCATCGGTCAGCGTCACGGTTCCGGGGCAGCGGGCTTCCACGCGGTATTCGTTGCCCGTATTGGTCGTGCCCACGCTGTTCATCGCATTGCTGGCATTGAAATCCACCACCAGGGTCCGGCCGCTCATGTAGAGATTGGCGGAAGACCGTTTCTCCCAACTGCCACCCTCCTGAGAACGGTACTCACAGTTGAAATTGGCTGATTGAATCTGGGGGTCGGCCCGACCTACTTCAGCACCAGCCACTACAAAAAACACCGCAGTCCATAAGGCAGCTTTCATCGCTCAACTCCTCATCCAATCCAGGGTTCACTCATTTACGAGGGTCAGCTTATACCGAATTTGGGTGCCCATAAACAAGACAAGATTGTTTGTCTCGCGGACATTTTCTCCATCACTAGCGACTACATCAAAAAGTTAAGGCTGGTCTTGCAGAGAAACTCGCACTATTCTCGCCACCGATTCTGCATCATCTGCAAAGAGGCCCTTGGATGTCCCCTGATTGGCTTGCGCTCGAATCCCTGTCTTTTACGGAGAGTCTCGTCTTCCTGGCCACCTATGCCTGGCCGCTTTTTGTTGCGGCAGCCATTGCCGGACTGGTTGATTCCATCGGAGGCGGAGGCGGGCTGATCACGATTCCGACCTTTCTGAATCTGGGCGTACCAGCCCCGCTGCTCCTGGGCTGCAACAAATGCGTATCGACGCTGGGGTCCTTGCCGGCGGTCCTGCGCTATCGTCGCGCGCGACTTCTGCCCGACCTGCCGCGCGCGCGTTGGGTGAGGCTCTTTATAGGTGCAGCCCTGTGTTCAACAGTCGGGGCCTGGCTTTCGCAGCAGAAGTTGATCCTCGATAATCTGCATTTCATGGTGCCTGTCCTTCTTTTCAGCGTGATGGGTTTCATGCTGAAACGCTGGTTTTGGGATGAACGCAGGATGAAGCGCGTCGCGACGCTGGGGCCAGCCGATGTGGATCCCGTGCATCCGATTGAAGTCGCTCTGCGGCGACCGACCGCACGGACGGGCATCGCAGGGATTGCGCTTTATGATGGGCTCTTTGGTCCGGGCACAGGAACTTTCTTCCTGACACTTTTCGAAGGACTGGGACTGAAGACGGTCAGCGCCAATGCGATTACGAAAATTTTCAACCTCGCATCGAATACCGGAGCCATCGTCTGGTTTGGTCTGCATGGGAAAGTCATTTGGCCGCTCGGGCTTTCAGGGGCCGTCTTTTATCTTTGCGGCAATTACATCGGCGCGGGTTTGGTTCTGCGCCGCGGTCAGGGGCTGGTGCGTGTGGTGGTTCTTCTCGCGACTTCAGGCTTACTGATCAAACATCTTTTGCGGTATGTTTGATAGAGGAGGATCTCTTGCATGGCACTGAAGCAGGCATTTCTATTGAGTCTTGGGCTGATGCTGTTCAAGCTCCTGGGGTTTTATCTCTCCGGCTCCATGATCGTTCTGGCGAGTTTTTATGACTCCTTAACAGACAGCCTCGTGTCCTATCTCAACTTCATCTTCTATCGCAAAGCCCGCGAAAAGGCCGATCCGCAGCATCCTTTCGGTCATGGTGGATTTGAAGTTGTCAGCAGTCTGGTGCAGGGGATATTGATAACCATTCTCGCCTGTCTTCTGGCCTATCAGTCCATCGCGCAGCTTATGCACCGCACGCAGCCGAATCTTGATACCGGCGCCATGCCCTATGTTTTAGGGATCATGATCGTCTCTGCATTCTCCGGATTTGGCATTCAGTGGTTTCTGGGTCGTTTTGAAAGGGATCTGGCCGAGCAGGGTGAAATCTCGTTAACCGTTTCATCGGACCGCGCGCATTATCTTTCGGATTTCTACACGAATGGCCTCGGGGCGCTTGGGCTGCTTTCCGTCTATTGGTTCAAGAGCACGACTCTCGACAGCATCCTCGGGCTGGTCGGTTCCCTCTTCCTTTTCAAAACCGCGTGGCCTCTTCTCGTCAGCACCTTCACGCACATCATGCATGTCGAAGCCGAACCCGAGGTGCAGGAAGAAATTCTGCGCCTCGCCCTGGGCACCAACGGCTTTGTCGAAGGCATCCATCGTCTCCGCACGCGCCGCCTCGGTCCCAACCTCTTCATCGACTTTCATCTGAAACTCCCCGCCGCCATGCCCCTCGCCGAGGCGCATCGTTTGGGGGACGAAGTGGAAGCGCGGATCATGCAGCGCTTTCCACGGGCGGATGTTTTGATTCATTTGGATCCGGATGATCTGCCGGATGAGGATGTGTGAGTTCTGTTCAGCCCTAATGTTCCGTAAGAATTATGCAGCTTTTCCCGGATGGACCAAAACGGGCCCTTTTCTATCTCCAGGACATTCCAGGCAAAGCCCCTCGACCCCCATGTGCAGCCCCGGCGGAAAAGCTTAAAAGCGCGGCCCTGTCGTTAGCCGCAACAGTTCGCATTCTGTGCAAGTAAGCCCAGGATATCTCTCCATTTTCCATTTCGTCAAAATGTCAGTCAACGTCTGAACCGCAGGCAGTTTATTCGCCCGCGTAAGAACTTTTCCTCCTGCAATTTCCACAGCTTATATACGATTGGCACGCCATTTGTACTGGCTCTCTTCTTGCAAATCTGACGTAGGGTTTTTCTCAAACACACGTCGTCCTTTTTTCCCGGACGGCGAACGCAAGAGGGTCTGCACCATGCATGCACAGGTTCAACACCAGGAGATTTCTCGAGGAACGTACGCGTCTCCCCGTCCTGCGAAGCGCCGCTACGAGCGTCGCCACGGTTCGCGAATCGAACGTGATGAACAGCCGGTTCGTCGTTTCACGCCCGGAAGAATTCCTGTGGTCAGAAGGCAGCCGCATGTGGAAAAATTAACAAGAACTTTGGATGTGGTGGGCGCGCTGGTCGGTCTGATTCTGGCGGCTCCTGTCCTTTTGTTGAGCATGGCTTTAATCAAGCTGACCAGTCGTGGTCCCATCTTTTTCTGTCAAATCCGTGTGGGAGAAGGCGGACGCCTCTTCCGTATGTATAAGCTCCGGACCATGGTCGTGGACGCGGAAAGACAAAGACGTGCGCTGCTGCATCGCAATGAAATGAGCGGCCCGGTGTTCAAGATTCGTCGGGATCCAAGGATCACCTGGGTTGGCCAGTACCTTCGTAAGTTCAGCATTGATGAAATGCCCCAGTTCTGGAACGTCTTGAAGGGTGAAATGAGCCTCGTCGGCCCGCGCCCTCCCCTGCCGCGCGAAGTGAAGAAATACAAGCGCTGGCAGCTGCAAAGACTGATGGTCAAGCCCGGCCTCACCTGTCTCTGGCAGGTCAGCGGTCGCAACACCATTGGCTTTGAAGACTGGGTTCGCCTGGATATTCGCTACATCCGCACCCGCTCCTTCTGGGTCGATATGAAAATCATCCTGCAAACTTTCAAAGTTATCTTCATAAGGCCGGACGGAGCCTGATACCATAGAGGAACGGTCACCTGCCTGGACAAGGTTCCAGGCTCGCCGTTCTTCGTCCCATCACGATCGACAAGGATGTCATCATGGGTTCAAGGCTTTTGCCGGCTGCTCTGCTTTTATCCACGGTTCCGCTCCACGCGGCTCCAGTTCGAAACCTCAACACGATTGAGTACGAATACCGCGACCAGCAACTTCAAAGCCGCAATCCCAAGTTGAAGCGCCCGGATCATCTGAATATCCTGGGGGGACGCAGCCTCTTCCTCTACGATCAATCAAAACTCAACGCCCAGGCCGAACTCGGCGCCTCGGCCGGCAATTCCGGGGATTCCTCCTTCACCGCACTGCAGGCGCGAACCGCTGCGACCTGGCGAAGCGCGCACAGCGCAGATACCTTGGAAGCCGGATGGCTCAGAACACATGGAGCCGATGCCACGCAAAGACCCTTGGAACAAACCATCCTGGACGTCGGCGCGCCCTTTACTTCGACCCGCGCCGCCTACCGCCATGATCATCAGCTTGATTTGATGAACAGCGTCACGGCCGCCGCCGGCATCAGTCGCAACCTCGACGGCGACTCCGATTTGGAATCGCGTGAAGTCGCGGCCAGCTGGGCCCACCTTCTGGATCGCAACTGGACCAATACTTTGAGTCTGATTCGCGGCACCCAGAAAGTACGCGAAGGCATCAGCTCCAGCAGCTGGGAAATCAAAAACGATGACCTTTGGGTCCTGAGCAACGACTGGTCGGTCCAAACCACCCTGGGCGCGCTGCAGCAGGATATCGCCAAGGAAAAGAAAAACAGCTTCATCATGGGCGCGGCCGTTTCCTATGTTCTGCGCAGCGCCGTGCCCGAGGAACAAAAGGGCAAGGCCCAGTCGATCGCCCAGGATATGATCCGGCGCCCCGACCTCGATCGCATCGAAAACGTCAGGACGCAAAGTCAATTCCGCGCCGGCTGGGATCGGAACCTCGATCAAAGGCGGAAAGGCGATCCTCAGTTCCTGGCTGATCAATTCTATATCCAGGGACTCTGGGCCATTGATCCTGAACAGAACCTGCAGGTCGATCTGCAGCGCAGTCAGTCCATTGATAAAACCACCCCAGGCGCGGCCGGTTTGATCACCAACCTCGCGAACCTCGATTATCGCTGGACCACTGCGGTCGGGCCAGCGGCTGCAGGCGTCCTGGGAAGTTTTGGGCTTGGGATTACGCAGGAGCAGGTCAAACAAAACCCGCAGCGCTTTGATCGTCAGCTGCTGCGGGTCAGTTATGCGGTCACATTCTGATCAGATGTAATCTATGGTCACGTTCATGCGGAAATCCAGATGCTGACAGTCGCTGTCATCGTTGTCACCTGTGGTCATGAACATCAGCGTCGCCTTGGGCACGGCCTGAATCTGCTTATCAAACACGAGTCCAGCCTTGGCGGCCAGCTTCAGGAAGGCATCCTGCGGCAGCTTCAAGGACATCGTGCCATTGGTTGATGTCTTGGGAATCTGACAGAGCTGGGCGAAGTCCGCCTGCTTGGGATCAAGGCCCAGGCAGTACTTGTTCAAATCCCCGTTCAGATAATTCAGATTCTGCATGCCGTTGGGTGGCAGCCACTTATAGGACATGAGTCCATCATTATCCACGCTCAGACCGTTCGGGTAAACCAGCTGATTATTCTTCCTATCACGCGATTTGGTGGAATAGTCCTGGCTGCTGGCGACGACCAGGTTGTTCAGCGTGATCATGATCTCATCATCAAAACGCATCGGCTGCTGGGGCGCATCGAATTTCATATTGCAAAGACGGGTCATGCCCTGGAGCGGAAGCTCGACCGTCTCCTCGCGACGAGCGCGAATCACTTCGTTCTTGCGGCTCAGGTTATCGTTCTTCTCAAATTCACAGGTTGCCGTCTTGGCCGGAAAGAAAAGAGGCACGGCCTTCGACTTGAGCGTGCCGTTTTTCGCGGCGTCGGCGCAGGCCACCTTCACGTCATCCACGACGGGAGGGGGAGCCGGCACCTGGAGTTTGGTTTCCGCTGTGATGACTTCGACCGCTTCGATCGGTTCATCGATCACGGGCGCAGGTGAACCCGAGATTTCGCCAGTGGCGTCCTCCGAGACGGTAGGCTCGCTATCCGCAACGTCTTCAACGCTTTTGAAGGCTGCCGGTTTGCACGATGCGGCCAGGATCATGATGAAGAGTAAGGTGAAGCTTGCTTGCATGAGATCGTCCCTCCCCAACACATTATCGGTGGGTTGGACCAAAACCTTGCCCGGTCCTTTATTCCTTTTTGGAATCATTTGCTTAGGCACTTCATTTCATTCGGCAAGATTTTTCCGCATTTCCCATAGCAAATGGCTTAAATAGGGCCGCCGATTCTCGCCGGTCGCCACCATCAGAAGCTTGGTGATCTTAAGATCCTCGGGTTCAGCCAGGGCCAGAAGGACAAGCTCCCGAATATAATTGGTGCCAAGGGTTACATAGTTATCCGTACCCACCCCCAGATCCACGCCCTTCTTTTCCCACCAGGAAAAGGGGTGATCCTTGAAGCCCGGCACGACCGTCGTCAGCTTCTGATTGCTGGTCGGCAGGGCTGTCACAGTCATGGATTTATCCAGGACCCGGTTCAGGACATCATGCTGATAATGCTCCACCTCGCGCGCATGATGGAACTTCACCTTCACAAAGCGATTGATCTCCTGGGGTGACAGCGGAACACCCTGATAAAGCTTATCCAAAACTCCGCGATGCTCGGTCCACTGCATTTCGTCCAGCTCCCGTCCCAGGGTGGACTGGGGATGGACGCTCAGCTTCTGATCATTCAGATCCAGGGCCTGCTCCAGCATGATGTGATAGTAGGAGTTCGGGTTGATGCCCAGCGCCAGACCGTGCTCCAGGGTATCAATTCGCCAGATATTCATGGCGTTATCCACGGCCTGGATGCCGCGTTTTAATGTATGGAACGTTTCACCGTGATGACTGCGGATCGAAAAGCCGCGTGACGCCAGTTTTCGCAGGCCCTGCTGCATCTCGGCGAAGTGTTCCTTGCGATAAAGGCTGCGCTCATCACCCACGGTATCGACTTCCTGCAGATACGGCACCAGCTCAGGATAGCGATCCAGGATGTCGATGATCTCATCCACCTGGGCCTGGAAATGAAGCTTTTTCGTCGCAAAACGCTGATCATAGAAACCCGGTTCCTTACGGAAGCAGGGCGAAAGCGCGAATTGAAACTGCGGCACTTCCTTCTGAAAGGCGCGGAATCCTTCGTAAAGCCCGAGCAGGCCTTCCTCGTTGGTCAGGTTCTCGGCACCCGGGATCTGCTCCTTGGGATCTGTCGTCAATCGGGAATAGGTGAACTTGATGCGGATGAAGCCGACGTTATGCTGCTCCATCATCGTGCGCGCCATGTGATAAGCGGCGGCCCGGTGCGCCTCGCGATCGATGAGCACCAGCTTCGGCAGATAAAGCACCTGCAGATAGCGTTCGAAGCGTTCGCTGTCGCGCAGGGTGAGCATGCGCTCCACATCATCCACGGTCTTCAGCTGATCGGCCTCGTCCCCATAAACCGCCCGCAGCTTGTCCAGGCAGAGTGGTCCCTCGGGACCGTCCAGGCGCTTCTTCAAAAGCGGATAAAGAAACGAAGCCTGAAGAGCGCCCGTGAGATGCGTGTGCTCCTCGCGGAAGGGCAAGGGGAAGGCTTTAAAGAATCGGTAAAGAGACTGACCGACCGGATGATCCGCGAGGCTCTGGATATCACCCACTCCTCTTTGGCAAAGGATCAATTTTTGCCGAAAGGCCGCAATCATCTGCTGCAGATCCGTGTGACCCTTGAGCCTTCTGGAGTTCTGAAAGATCTCCAGAGTGGGCATAAGGGGCAAACCGTTGGTTTCCGCGATGAGCGAAATCAGCTCCTGGGTGAGACGTTCCTGAAGGTCCTGCGAGCCAACCACCGATTTCTGCATGTCTTCCACCTCCTTGCAAGGGCCGCCGCTCATGGGATGTGCCCGGTATACCGATCGTAAAGTATAGCGGGATTGAAGGGCTTCGTCTTTGGCTTTTTGCCAATCTTTAATCTCGCCAGTTTTTACGGTGTTTCCAGACGCTTAAGTATTTTTTTAGCTAGTGATCCGGGGGGTTCCGATACCTCATTTAAGCGTCATAGCATGAGGGGAGTCAGCAATGGGTCGTAAGTTTTTGAGCCTTGGGAGCGAGCGAGGGGATGCATCCATCTTCCTTTCCATGATCCTTGCCCTCAGTGTAGGGACAGCGGTCTACTACAATATGGATAAGCTGAACCAGACGCTGAAATCGTCGAAGGTCACCGGCCAGAAGCAGAAGGCCGAGACGCGCAATATCTCGGGTCTGTCGACAGCGACGGCGCTCATGAACTTTTCAGGCACAGAGTCGAATGATCCAGACTCCCTGCCCTATATCTATCCCGATCCTTATCTGGGTGGCGGTAAAACCATCGGTACACCGCGCCTCGCGCCCAGTGTTTCGACCTGGTCGTTTGCCAACATGAACCTTGACGTGGCGAGCCCGGCTGATGGAGAGCTGACGCCCGAAAGCTTTGCTGCCTATGTGAAAGGTGGCGAGCGTCCGAAGCTGAGCAGTCACTCCAAGATCCGTTTCGTCAAGCCGATCTTTGATAAGGACAACAAACAGCATATCAGGCAATACGAGGTTGAAGTCACCAGCCAGTCCTTCGACAATCAGCAGCTGGTGAACAAGGCCACCATCGACGTTCCAACGCCTCTGGCACCGAAATGCATACTGCGCAGCGCCGATGGCCAGAACAGATTCCAGCCGAACGCACCCATCAGGTTGGAATTGGTGGTGTCCGGAGTTACGGAGGAAGCCTACGTTCCCGTATCAGCAGAGGCGATCATGTCGCCTCTGGGCGTAACGAAGAACCATACAAAGGCGGGCCTGGAAACACGGGCAGGGAGCGTACGCTTCATGAATACCGTGGTTCACCAATGGACGGCCACCGCTCCGCGTCCTCTGGTGGCTGTCGATGGCCAGACCGATGTTGAATTCATAACCTACGCCTATCTGAAAAAGGTCGACCTCGGGAATGCGGATGGCGAATACTGCAGCTTCCGTTACTACGTTGCGCCTCCTGCTTTCTGTAAACTTTGGACTGACAAAGCCAGCGTGCCTCCGGGCCAATGCGTGAATATCACCTCGGAGTACGAAGGTCCCGTCCAGCCCAACTCGCTGGTCATGTCGGCGACCGATCCTACGGGCAAGCCCATCAGTGGTCTGACCCAGAACGGAGGCAACGGAACATTCTGCACGCCGGCATCGAGCACATACAGCACCGGGACTTCCGTACCTCCCGTCAAGGCTTCGGCTTACTCAGCGGCCGTGGGCGTGCTGACTGTGGATCAAAGAAAAGCTCTGTGGGAGGAGCTGGATAAGCTGAAATCTGATCTGCAGCGTCTCTTCAATAATTCGGGCGGCGGCAAAGGCGGCGGCAAAGGCGGCGGCAAAGGCGGAGACGGCGACGACTCCGAAGTGGACTTTACAGTCCTCCAGAGCATGTCCATCAAGCAGTTCAACGATCTTTGGAGCCTTGACCCCAGCGACTTGACGGACATGAGTTCTGTCGATCTGAGCACGTTCACATATCTTTCCACCCTGACGCCTGAACAGCAGGATGCTCTGAAAGCCATGGATGAAAAAGACTTCAAAGACATGAAATCCATGACGCAGAGAAGTCTGAAATCCATCACGCTTCTGGCGACCGTGGATCCCGCAGTTCTCGCGAACCTTGAATCGTATGATTCGAAATTGCTCCAGGCCTATGTCGGCGGTCAGCTGGATGCGGCTGCGAATGCAGCGGCCAGCCCTGTGAATTATAGGCTATTGGGTACGGTGACGGCCTTGGACGGAACCAAGAACAGCTGTATCGTTCACGTTACGGCCGGCACGAACAAGTGCCCCTTCTTCGGTTCTCAGTTTCCTAACTACAGCCAGACTCAAACGCTGACCGTCGTCTCCGGCGGCAACGTCGGCACGATGAACTTTGACTTCAAACCTTATAAACCCAACTGGGAAGTGGCCGGTGTCGCAACCTCGCCCACCAAGGTGGAGGCCTGTCCCACCGGGGCCCGTTGCTTCGCGGTGGATATTGGCGGCAACCGTACGCCTTTCACGATCGTGGATTCAGCCGATTCCGCTTCGTGCAACGCCACCACCAACCTGCGCGTTGACCTTGGCTGCTTCGAGGCCAACACGAAAATCCGCATGGGTGATGGCAGCGAAAAACCCATTCGCCAGCTGAAAGAGAATGATTTGGTCTGGAATCCCATTCGGCAGAAGGCCATGGCTATCAAACGCGTGACGCCAGGTCCTGAAAAACTGCCTCTCTGGTCGATTGAAACGGCCAGCGGCATCGTCCGGGTCACGTCCAAACACCCCTTTCTGACTCCCGCTGGCATTCGTCCGGCAGAGGACCTGAAAGCGGGAGACCGAATTCTCGGGGCCAAGGGTGAAGAGCTGATTCGCTCGGTGGCCGCGGACAAGGAAGCACCCGCGGAATGGGTCTGGAACTTCGAGATCGCAACCGATTCTAAAGAGCCGGCTGATCATGCTATCCTTGCTGATGGAGTTGTCACGGGCGACCTTTATCTCCAGGAACAGCTGGGCCATTCTTTAACGGGCAAGCTGTCCGAGCTTAAGCCTTAAAGAGGGAGTTTTCTCTTGACTAACAAGGCATGGAACAAGGAATCCGGGGCGTCCCTCGTGGCCATCATGATGTCGCTGGCGATTTTTGCCATCGTCTCGCTGATGGCGTCGCGAAGCTTTCAGAACATCAACGTCTCCGGCCGCAAGGTGGAAGCGGCGATGTCCGCGCGCGAAGCGGAAAACCTGATCCTTCAGAATCTGACAAGGCACTTTCGCAAGTATATCGAAGAAGGCTGCGCGCAGAATCCGAATAATTTCTTTCTGAATCATGAGATTGGCACTTTGGTGACCGTGAACCACAAAAATCCGCGTTTTTACAGCCCCAAAGATACTGTGACGGCGCCTCCGGCTCAGGCCAGCAAAGATGTGGAGCGCTGCCAAGGCACGCCCTTCGCTGCGGGCGTCCTTCCCAATAACGCCCATACTTTCTACGGTTGCTTCGATCTTAGAACCCAGAGTGCAGCCCGCACAAACGCATCCAAAGACGCCTTCGCCGGCAACCGGGGGGCCTTCATCGAGATGTACGTGAAGATGAAAAATCTGAAAACGGATCAACCCGTGACCTGTGCGGCCATGATCAAGAGCCGAGGCTTCGGTTTTGAAATCTACTATGCCCTGCATTGGGCGACGTCGGCAGGCGATACGGTTTTTTATGACAGCAAATTAGGAACCTTCAATGTCGGCTATGAAGACGAAACTTAAGGATAGCGAAGCCGGTATGACCCTGGTGGAAATGGTGATCAGCATCGCCATTGGCAGCGTATTGGCCTTTGGTGGCTATCAGATGCTGGTGCGTTCGCAGAAATATCTCGCCTACAAAAAAATCGACCAGGTCACGCAAACCGAAGTCGAGCAGCTGCTGTCCATCATAAAAAAGGACTGGGACTATCGCATGCGGGAGTCCCAGCCGAGTATTCCCGGCAGCGGCCAGGAAATGCTGAACGCCGCTGGGGCCAGCTGCGGTCCAGGCGGCACGATTTGCCCTAAATTGAGGCTGTGGATTCGCCGGATGGTGAATGGCGTCTCGGTCATCGACAAGGTCACCATTGAGAACATCTGTCAAACTCCTGGGACCAAAGAGATGGTGAGCTTCGTCTCGGGGCTCGACTATGCAGGCAGTTTCAACGCGAGCTGCCATAGATGCCCCAGGGGGCAGGTGCCCGCGGTCAGGATCACCGGCGTGAACAATGCCACGGGCATCGCGCTTTTGGCCGCAGAAAACCGCATCTTTCCACAGAACGTCGCCAATGAAAACCTCACGAAAATGAACCGGGATAACGTCCTGGGCATGCAGGCCTGCTTCAGTCAGGCGGCCGCCGATGCCGCCATGACTGTTGACGTGCGGGCCGTGATTCGTGATCAATCGTCCACCTCGCTCAGGCTTGTGAAAAAGAATCAGGTCTATCCCTTTGAAAACTTCGCTGGAATTCGACTGGAGCAGTAAGCTATGGCGGCACCGAATGATCCCAATGACAAATCCAAAGTAACCCTCGATCTGAATTTGAACGAGCCCTCCCGGACTGACAACAGCCCCCAGGAGGTTTCGCAGATCAAACTACGGCCGCAGGCAAAGGCTCCTGGAAAGCCGGAAAAATCGCAGGGCCAGACCCCTGTGAAACCGATGCGTCCGATAGCAAATCGCGGGCGGGCAAAGAAGAAAAACGAGAAGAATTCCAAGCCCATCTTTATTCTGACCGGCATTGTGATCACGGCGGTCCTCGTTTCCCAGTATATGATGAACAAAGAGATACCTGCATTGGAAAGCCCCAGCGCAGCGCCTCCGGCGATGCGGGCGAAAGCGACGAAGAATGTTACGACGGAGTCCCTTCCCAAGGGTTCCACGGCCGAGACGCCCAGTCCCACAGATCCCTACCAGGGCATCCGTGAGGCTGACCTGGATCAGATGGGACTGGAAATAGATGAAAAAGGCCGCACCTTTTTTGCAGTCCGCGTCAAGCCTCGGTATGTGTGCTATCCCGGTGATATCGAAGCGATCCGTAATGTGGTCGGCAGCACGGGATCTGTCCTGCTTTCTCTGGAGCCTATGGCTGAGGGCGGGAAAGCCAAGCCTGCCATCACCCATACTCTTTCCTTCAACGAGCTGACCCAGGGCACGAAGGTTTCTTTGCCTGTGGACATGAGCCAAACAGGAATTTATGGAATCTATATCTGCGGGGACGCTGCGGGCAAAAAATCCTGTGGCGGAAAGCCGGCTGCGGACTTCAACAAGATTCTGAATCATCGCGACCTGAATATTGCCGCGAACTCGATCTTCTATTATCAATTCGCTGTGCTGGGTCTGGATTACGCGACCGTTTACAGCGGTCTTCCCTCCGGCATTCCCGAGGCGCGCGAGCAGCTGAAGAATCAAAAGCCACAGAGGGATTGGAAGGCCGAACTTGATAAGGCTTCCGCCATGATGAGCGGCGTGAAGTCGCTGCCGCCGACGACCAAGGTGGAAAAAAACGTGGTGACTCTGGAACTGCCCCTCGCCATGGTGAACCCGGACGGATCCTGTCGTTAAGAAGCCTCGCTGATCAGCATCTCGATCGGCCAGCTCGCGCGCAGGTGAAACGCCTGCACGGACTGGTCGGCCTGATCAGGGATAAGGGCAATCGTCCCCCCACTCTCTTCCACCAGGAGGCGCACAGCGTCCATGCCGATGCCGCGACCGGAGATCATGCTCGCTTCTCCTTTGGTACTGAATCCCGGTACGAAAATAAAGGGGGCGATATCCTCGGGTCGCAGGGGCGTTCGCGGTGAGACCAGACCCAGCTCTTCAGCTTTCCTGCGCACCTTTTGCAAATCCAGCCCCCGGCCATCATCACGATAATCCATCTCCAAAATCCCGTTACGAATCGCAAAGGCGATGGTGATTCGACCTTCAGCCGCCTTGCCCTTGGCCTTGCGTTCCGCAGCTGATTCCAGACCATGATCCAAGGAATTTCTGAGAAGATGCTGCAGCGCATAACCAAGGCTTCGGAACAGCAACGGCGGCAGAGGCTCTTCCATAAGACCTTGTCGTTCCAGAACCGCGATGGGTTTGTCCAAATCCCTGGCGAGGCTGTCCATTTCACTCTGCAGCGTGTCGAGAAGCTGGCCCGTGGTGATATCGGGCAGCGACTTCACATAACGCTCCATGGCCTGATCCAGTGCCTGCCGCTGGGCTGCGCCCGCTTCGTAGTGATAACGGTACCAGGCGCCCAGGAGGTCTTTCATTTCTGCGCTCATGACTTGGGATGGAGCGAGGCTCGACATATGCCCGAGCCGTTCCGTGCCGACCTTTTCATAGGCGCTCAGCTTGTTGGTGAGAGCGTCCAGCTCCGCCGTGACCAGCGACCGATCATGAGCTGAGATCCCGCTCAGGATCTTCTCCGCATCATGAATGCTCGACGTGAGAGACTTCATGTGAAGACTTCGCGCAAGACCCTTCCAGGTATGAAGGCGCATCAGAACCTTGCGCTGCATCAGGAGGAAATCGCTTTCGTGGGTATCGAATTGCGCGCGACGAAGCATATCCTGGCTTTGCTGCATGAAATCGCGGAAGCGATCCGGTGCGATCTGCACGATTTCGAGCAGGCAGGCAAAGGCCTCCTGGTCCTTGCGCAGCGAGGCCTGCAGACCCCTAATTTCCGTGACGTTGCGGAGGGTTACAAGAACCCGATCGACCAGCCCGTCCCGATTCACGATCGGATGCCATTCCATGGTGAAGGTCTGCTGGGCATCCCCTTCGAACCTTTTGAATTCCTGCGGAAGGTTGGGCAGATTGAGTTCCCAAACGAAAAGAGGCTCGTGAAAGATACTGACCAGGATGCTGTCGATGATCGAGCGATCCTCGTCGGTGAGTTTGGAATTTTGAAAGAGCATAGGCAGGGCCAGTCGGCCGGCCAGGTTCTGTTCACCCAGGAGCATCTCCAGTTCCCGCGAATAATGCCGCTGGATCGTGCGATCGGCCAGCATGATGAAGACGCCCTGCGGAATGTTTTCCATGATGGAGCGCAGTTCCAGAGTCTGCCGATCGACTTCGTCCTTCAGTCTTTCACTCAAATGCTCAGCCACGCGGAAGGCCTTGGCAAAGCGCTGCGCCACGACCTGGCTCTGCATGAAGACGAAAAACGACATGCCGATCGACGTCAGGTAAGGTTGCGAAAAGATGTTGAAGGTGACGAGGATATCATAGAACACGCAGCCTGACAGGATGAAGCAGCCGCTCGCCGCCAGCAGGGCTTCATGCCGGCGCTGAATCACGGCACGGGTGACAACGGTCAGACCAAAGGTGATTTGAACGACGATGACCAGCTGGATGGGCACGAGGAGCAGGGATCGCGTGTAGGTATCCAAAGTCAGAATCACCAGTCCTGCCAGAAGGCTGAGATTGACCACGAAGCGATAGAACCTGGGCAAAGAGCAGGCCGCGAACGAGAAATGAAGAAAGCTGATGCAGGCCAGGGGCCCGAGGACCATGGTCGCATATTCCAGAAGGTATTTCATATGATAGAGGCGTGCATCCAGGGCAGGTATGTACCAGGCGATCAGGTTATCCGCGACGCAGGAGCGAAGGCAGACCACCGCGCAAAAGAGCGCCAGCATCAAAGTCGGTTTGTCGGAGGGTCGCCTGATGAAGAGTACGATGTTATAAACACCGATCACAGTGATCATGCCGAGGCAGAAAAGCAGCAGTTCGCGATCTTCGGTCAGACGGAACTCAGCGAAGTTCCCATGACTCAGGAGCGGACCCGTCCAGAGTCCTCCGCGGCTGTAATGAAAGTTCGAGACATGGAGCAGAACCACCCACTCTTTTTCATCCGGCTCGGGAAAAAAGCGGATATGGGTGGCACGCAGCTGTGGAATTTCCTCGTTCATCGAGGTACCGACTCGCCCGGCTGTGACCACACGGATTTTTTCAGGTTTGTGCCTGGGGTACATCATGAACTTCATGGCGACGGAAGCGCTGCGAATGGCCAGTGAATAGCCGTCCATACGAGGCTCCAGGTCGGTCAGGACCAGCCGGTAGCTGGCATAACCCTGACCAGTCTTTAACCCTGGATCCAGATCGTGGGACCAGGACCTGGCGCTTGCTGCCTTCTGGGGAGCCGGACGCTCGTCGCCGGCCTCGATCCATTCACCCCAGAAAAAATCCCATTCGCCTCGTATTTCGAGGATCTCGTTCTCCTGGAGCTTGGTCGCGGAGAGGCTTTGCATTTGGGCGTGAAGGGTTTGGGATATAAGCGACAAAAGCAGACCAAGCACCCTGAAACGGGCACTTGCAGCTTTGCGCATGATGAGGCTCCCATATCCTTGCACCGAAATTTCCTGCTTTCGCTGTTCGCAGATTATATCGGTAGATTAGGGAAATGATTGAGCATCATGAAGTCAGAGCGCGACCCGCGGATCGATCAACCAGGGGAGCAGTTTGAAAAGCACACCGAGCGCCGTGAAGAGGAGCAGATTTCCAAGCAGGGTATAGAACCAGATCTTGGGCGAGACGGCCCAGGGTCTCTGGGCCAGCCAAAGACCGGGAATGACCATCCAGGCCAGGAGAAAGAGCACCAAGGCGTTGGCGTACATGAGGCACCTCAGTAGACGTTGATCACATCACCGCGTTCCAAAAGAAAACCATCCAGCCGGTCCTCGCCTTTCAAAACGCTTTCATAATCAGTGACGAACTTTTCGATGGCGCCGCTCTTCGCGCCGCGATGCAGAATGATTTCACCGCGCGCGAATTCACCCAGGCCGCCGGCTGTGGCAATGCCCTGCAGCAGCGTGGTCTTTTCCTGGAACGTATAGACTCCGGGCTTTCTGACTTCACCTGTGATATAGATCTTATAGCTGTCGTAGCCTGTCACGCCCACCGAGACGCTGGGGTTTTTCAAGAAGGTCTTATAGTGCTCGGTCAGGATCCGCGACAGGTCGCGTTCCGTGCGGCCTGCAGCCTGGACGGCGCCGATCAGAGGAAGGCTGATATTGCCGGCCTGCGAGACCACGAATTCGCCGTTGATATCGTTGCTGCCGATCACGCGAATGGTGACCTTGTCGTTCAGCCCGATAATGTATTCGCCCTGGGCGTTAAATGTGCGTCCGCGCGGCGCCAGCTTGAGGTCGTTGCCACTGTAGTGACGGAGGCAACCCAAAAGGCTGCTCAGACTGCACAGCAGGACCAGAGCGTAAATGTTCCTGATACTTCGCATAAGATTGCTCCAAAAGGATGCGTCCGTAGACCGGGAAAAGACCGCCTGCAAAGACGCCCATCAGCATGGATGTACGGCTTTCCAGAAGACCCATATCGAAACTCACATACATGCCCCACTGGGTGACGGTGATCAAACCCAGGAAAGCGAGCAGCAGCTCACGCTTGGAGCGGGCCAGTTGCCCGACCCGTGACAGCACGAGCATCATGAAGCAACTGGCTGTCATCAAACCAGCAATACCGAAAGGTCCCGCGAAAGTCCAAAGATAGAGCAAGGTATTGTGCGGGATCGCATCGAAGAGTTCAAAAGAGAACGAGATGTCCGGCAAGGGCACGGCCTGTGGAAACCTTGTGCCAAAACCCAGTCCCAGGAGCGGCCGTTCGATGACGCCGATCATCAGGTTGTAGTTTTCAATCTGCCGGTAGTCGAGGTTGCCGACATCCACCACTTCTTCCCCATATTCCTGCTGCCCGAGCCTGGCGGGTGCTTTGCTGAACACCACCTTATAGGAAACGAGGACGACGGCCACGGCCAATGCGAGGCGGAAGGTGGAGCGCAGGCGCAGGCGTATCGCTTTGGGCAGAATGAAAGGAACCAACAAAAGGGCCGCCATGAGACCCACGAAAGAGGTGCGGCGATCATTGAGGATATAAGGCCAAAGCATCAGGGCAAAGGCCGCGCCATAGGCCCAGAGGCGGCGAAGGTTCTCGCGCTGCGTGAAGGCCTGAAATCCCGCATAACCGAGAGCCATGGCCAGGAACCCTGAACTGGCATGATCTATAAGGTATTCGCGCGTTCCCATTCGCCCTCCATAGACGAAGAGGAACACATAAAGGGCATAGACGCTGCGCCAGATGCAGATCCAAAACAGAATGCGCACCGCCTTCTGCAGAAAGATGGGCTGCATGCCCAGATAATAACCGATCACCAACCAGATGGGGATCATGGGCACGAAATGAAGCTGACTGAATGCGAGCCCAAGGACGTTGCCGCGCAGGATCCCGGTGACCGTGCCCATGGCGCAGGCCAGGGGAACGAGAAAAGCCGAGAGGGCCAGGATCAACCAAAGCCGCGAACGCTGGGTGCCCCAGCGGATCATGATCAGTCCGGCCAGACCATAACTGAGCACTTCAAAGAGCGTGAAAGACAGGGGAATGCCATAGACTTCATTGATCCCGTGAAACAGAAGCCTGCCGATTTTCGCCGTCCATGCGGAATGCTCATTATAAGCGCGTGCCGCGGGAATATCCAAAAACAGAGCCAGACCGAGCAATATCAGAATCGCTCGGGGCAGCATCGAAGGTTTTTGGTAACGACCATTCATCACTTAAGTTCCCAGGGCCACGAGGCCACGCAGTTTATCCGACTTGAGGTGAGTCAGGGTTCGCTGCAAATCGAAATAGCTGGTGTGATTGGCGTCGACGAAGACGAAGCCATCGCTCGACACCTTCAGTAGAGCCATATTCTCGATAAAGTGAGACTCAGGCATGGCGCGGATGAAGACCTTCTTATAATGACCTGGAATCTTATCCAGGGCGAGTTCAATGCGGTCTTCGCGGAACGCGCGGGTTTTTTCGCCACTGAGTTTGGGCATGGGGGGGATCACATCAAAGGCGAATCCATCCAGCTCCTCGCGCGGCAGCATCACCTTTTCAAAGCTGGCCCGGCCTTCCCAGAAATCAACGAGATCAGGACCGTCCCCGACTTTGCGATAGACGGGATCCTGAAGGTTGCAGTCGATCAGAAGGTAATCATCCTGATGATCGGTCGCATAGATGTTCAAAAAGTTCTTGATGGCCAGCGCCGTCTCGTCGAAAGGACCGGCGTTGATCAGCATCACGACCCGCCCCTGGCAGCCGCGCTCCATCGCCAGTTCCAGGCGGCGATAGGATAGAAGAGTACGGGCCGCGTCATCGACCCGATTGATCTTGGAAAGATGCGATCGCAGTTTGTCCGCGAGATTCGGCGTGATATCCGAGAACTCGTTGGCGCTCTTCAGTGAGATCTGGGCCACGATCTCCTGGCCCGTGCTGCGCTCCACGCGCCAGACGTCGCGGGCGCGTGGGTTGCGAATCTCGCGCAGGATGATCAGAATACCGATCACCCCAAGGCCCGCTGCGACCACGGCCAGGGCCATGTTGCGGCGATTGTTCTTATAGGGCGTCGGTTCATAGGCGGCCGGGTAAATGATGCGAAGGCGGGTCCGAAGGTTGGGATCATCCTTCTGCCGAATCAGGTTCTTGCGTTCCAGTTCGATATCCTTGATCCGATCGGAAACGGCCACGAAGAAACTGCCCTGATAGTCCTGGGAATCACGAATGTCGAGGTTGGTCACGTCCGGCCCCAGAGCCGACGACGACCGCAGCGCGCGCAGTTGCGCCCTTACGGCTTCCAGACTGTTTTGAATCTTGTTCTCGTTATTCGCATACTGCGAGGCGATCACATCCAGTTCCTTGCGCTTCTCAACCACCTGGGGATGATTGGGCTGCAGCGTCGTCTGCAGGCGCACGAGTTCCCGCTTCACCTCCGCCATGGCCTGTTCACGATCAATGCGGGCATTATCCAGCTGACCGTTCAGGGTGCGCAGGCGGTCTTCGAGCTCTGTCTGCTTGTCCGCGGCCTGCAGCTTATTCACCCGTGAAGCGCGGCTTTCCTGAGGCTCCGCGCGCCTCGATGATCGGGCTTCCGGCTGCTTTGTGATGTTTTTTTGCAGAAAGTTCAATTTGATGTCAAGGCTCCGGATCTGTTCATCCAGTTCCTTCCGGATGAAAAGCTCCATGGCCTGGTTGGCGAGATCCTGCGACAGCTTCGGAGTGTGCGTATAGGCCGTGAGGGTCAGAACCCCCGACTCTGGTTCGGGGAAGGCATCGAGCTGCTTGCTGAGCACCTTGGCGAGGATGACCTTGTCATCCTTGGCTTCTGCATCATCGTTCAAAAGGTTCACGCGGCCCTTTAAGACTTTTTGCATGAGCTGTCCGATGGGACTCTCGCGCATGAAGACGTCGCGACCGCCGAGCTTGTTGGCGATCTCGGTCAGGAAGTCCTGAGATTCGAAGCGGGCCCGGAAAAGGCGCGCGACGGTATTGTACCGCACCTGAGGCGAAGTCCCGAGTCCTGAACCGGAAACATCCACATGATCAAAGATCGCGTAGACGCTCGATTTATAGGTATTGTCCACGATCAGGGGCAAGGTCAGGGCCAGGGCGCCCGTGATCAGGATGCCGAGTCCCATAAGCCCAAAATTGCGGCGAAAAACCTTGAAAAAGTAAATTCGATCAGGCAAAGGTTTTTGCCGACCCCATTGACCGAGAATTTCCTCTTCCAGTTTTTCACTGAAGTCCTTCATAGAGACCCCTGCTAACGATGACTGTGATGGTGCCATTCCAGTTTCGGCTGGCTTCACGGGGGTCTTGAATTTTTTCTGCGTAGGTTTTACACTTTTAGTTAACTTCCAAGATCTTTTTGGTCCCTTGATAAATCACGCCTTGCGCCATCAACGTGGTACAATACATTCATGAACATACTTCTCAGCGTTATTATTCCGACTTACAACCGAGCCCGACGCCTGCCGGTGCTGATTGAAGCCCTCCTTTTGCAGACGATCGATCACGGCTGCTCGGAAGTGATCCTGGTCGATGATGGCAGTAGCGATAGCACCTGGAGCGTGCTGCAGAGCTATCAGCAAAAACAAAAAGACGGCTGGATCCGAATCCTTTCGCAGTCCAACCAGGGCCAGGCGGTTGCAAGGCAGTACGGAGTGCGCGAGGCGCGCGGCCAGAACCTTCTGTTCCTTGACGACGATATGGAAGCGGCTCATCCCGGATTCTTGCAGAGCCACCTCGTCTTTCATGAAAAGAGCGAGGTTCCCACCGTGGCTCTGGGCGCGATCCTGCCTCCCCGGGATAATCCCCGGCGACCGGCGTTCGAATGGTTCTATGAAAAATCCATCCGCACCATGTATGAAAATTTTGAAATGGGGACGGTGGCTCCGGCCGGTGTGCATTTTTTCAGCGCGAACGTCTCACTGCCGAAGGAACTCTTCTTAAAGGTCGGCGGCTTCAATGGCAACTTCCGCCAGGCCGAGGACCGCGAACTGGGTCTGCGCCTTCAGTATGATGGCGGCGCACGCTTTGCTTTTGTCCGGGAAGCTGCCGCCTATCACAACTCCCCGACCGGCCGCTTCCGTTCCTTTATGAATCGCGCACGCCTTTATGGGCACTATGATCTGGCGATTGCGCTGCTGTATCCCCAGCAGCCCACGCTGCATCCGAGCCAGATCTTTCAGAGCCCCAGCCTTGTGAAGCGCATGCTGGCGAAACTGGCTTTTCGCTATCCCTTTGTGATTACTCCCCTGTCCTGGCTTGTCCTGCCACTGGCCTGGAGTCTTCCCCTGCGGATCGCTGTTCCGCTCTGCAGCGTCCTTTACTGCCTGCAGTATGTGGGCGGTTACAAGACCTCCCCACTCAGGGGCGCCGATCCTTACGTAAAATCGGAGGCGAAAGACCATGCCGCGTAAACCTGTGGGTCAGTCCCTCTTTTATGATGTGTCGCGTGATATTCGCATGATCCTGGCCTATGAAAACCGGCCGGCAACAATCAGGAATTATCTTTGGATCTGGCTGGCCTGCGATGCCTTCGCGGTGCTCTTCAGCTTCCGTCTGCGGAAACTGTTCCGGCGCTGGCGCATCCCCTTCATCAATCGTCTCATCCGCCTTTGGCAGACGATGTTCTATGCGATAGAACTCGGGATTGATATCGAGCTGGGCCATGGTGTTTATTTCGTGCACACGGTAGGCACCGTGGTCGGTGGAGATGCGAAGGTTGGCGAAGGCTGCATCTTTTTTGGCAACAACACCATAGGCGCGGCGCGTTTCCAGGGCAGCCCTGTGATTGGACCGCATACTGTGATCGGGGCCGGCGTGCGCGTGCTGGGGGCGATCCAGGTCGGAGCCTATGCTTTTCTGGGAGCCAATGCTGTGGTGGTGGATGCGATACCGGAAGGCAAGGTGGCTGTCGGCATTCCCGCTCGGGTCATTGCCGACAACGAACTGATGCCCGAGACTCGCCGCATGGCTGATCTCGGGCAGGTTATTTAACGGAAAATCATCGAGGCCTCAGGGCGGCACATGGAAAGCCCCGTGGTCGGTTTCGCCACAAAGACCGCTGCGGTGCGTGCCGGAACCTCCAGAGTCAAGCCATCGGACTTCGCCAGCTTCACGACGCTATCCGTACCCGCGGCCTGGAGCGGATGGAGTTCCATCTGCTTGCGGTAAGGCAGCGTCTGGCTTGTCGGCTGCATGTTGAAGACGACCACGATTTCGCTGACGTCCTTATCCAGATCAGCAGCGCCGCAGACTTCATCCGCAATACGCATCGCGATCACACCCGGCAGGGCTTCCGTTCCCCCGATGAAATCCACACGCTGCTCGACATCAGCCGCTGTTGCAAGACGGAAGAGCGGTGAGCTGCGGCGAATCTTCAGAAGATCGAGGAACATGCCAACGGCTTTTTGCGTGTCGGCCAAAGCCGGTCCTTCCGGAACATTTTTCACGACATCACGAATGACAGCGAGGTTGTCGCCATCCTTATCAGCGGATGGCAGACCGCGGTTCCAGTTGCTCCGTTCAAAGGTGAAGTCCACCTGATTGTACCAGTCACCCGCGTTGTAGCTGTCGCGGACCAGGGATTTGGAGCGCAGGAATTCAGCGCCCATTTCAAAGTAGGGCACGCCCATCGCCAGCATGTTGAAACTTAAACCAAGGCCATGCACGCGGACGCGATCCGTCATGCTTAAGGCGTAGGGAAGTTTAACCTGCGTGATATCCCAGAACGTTTGATTATCGTGGTTCTCGATGTAGTTCAGCGTCTCGCGTGGAGAACGGGTATAGCCAGCACCCGTGCCGTTGTAATCCATCTGGCGACCAAGGACCTTCTTGCCGGCATTATTCACCAGGGAGTATTCGCTGAGAGTACCCGCCAGGCCCAGGCGCAGGCGATCCTGAAGGTTCAGAAGGCTCTGCTTTTTCACATCCAAAGGAGCGTCGACGTAACTGTCGCGATTGGTGCACGAAGCGCCGAAACCCTTTTCCTGCAAAAGCCCACCGCGACCGTTGTCGTCAAAGAACAGACCATTGATGGGACTTTGTTGGAGCAGCTTCACACCGCAGTCCATGGGGCCACCGCCCCGCGCCGCGTCGCGGAAGCGGTCATTGAAGGTGCCGATGCCAGTTCCCGCCATATTCGCCTGACGGGCTGTGCTTTGGCTGCGAACGTCTCCATTCAATTCCCCCATCGCCCAGCCTTCACCGAAGATGAAGACATCTGGTCCCAGGGCCTTTTGAATGTTCAGCATGTTGTCCTTGAAGTGAAGACCCATGAGGTCGAAGCGGAAGGAATCCACCTTGTAATCCACATACCAGCGCTTCAAAGTATCTATCATGAGTTTTTCCATCATCATGCGTTCGCTCGCGGTGTTTTCACAGCAGCTGGAGCGTTCGATGGATCCGGTGATCGGATTCAGACGGTGATAATAGCCAGGGACGACCTTATCCAGAACCGAGTTGGGACTCAGGCCCGAGGAATAAGTGTGGTTATAGACCACGTCCATCGCCAGGTGAATGCCGATCTCGTTCAGGCCCTGGGCCATGTTGCGGAACTGCAGAACGCGCGCCTCGCCTTCCCCACCGGCGGCGGACACATAGCTGCCGTCCGGCATTCCGTAATGCACGGGATCATAACCCCAGTTGAAGGAGTCACGCTCGATCAGGGCGCTGCTCAGCTGGGCGATGTCCTGGCCGTCACGGGGCAGTGAACTGAACACATCGAAAATGCTCGCATCCGCTGGATTTTTGCAGCGGGCTTCATTAGCGGGCAAAAACGCGCAGAGTTTGCTGAAAGGATCATCCATATTCAGAGTGCGACTGCGATCCTCATTCACCGAACCGAAATCGTAAGCGGGCAGGACCTGGACGTGAGTCAGGCCCGCGGCCTGAAGTTTCTGCAGATGCTCCATGCCTTTGGATAGCACGCGACCATTCCTGCCATTCAGAGTCAGCGCATTGTAAGTGCCGCGCAGTTCGGCAGGAACGGACTCATCACGACCGCTGAAGTCGCGGATATGCATTTCATAGAAGACCATGTCGGTCGGATTTTTGATCGGGCTCAGTTTGAGCGCATCCCAGCCCGCGGGCTTCAGCGTCGGATCGTTCAAATCGAGGAACTGGCTGAATTCGCCGTTGAACGAGCCACTGACGGCATAAGGATCGGAAACTTCGTACTGTTCGATGCGGCCCGTGAACGGATGATAGACCTTCATTCCATAGCGGTAATAAAGGCGTTTGCTGATCCATTCGGCAGGAATATCGGCAGACCAGACGCCGCGGTCTTCGACCATGGGCAGCGTCGTCTGCAGTTTTTTATCGCGGTCGTAAACATTGAGCTTTACGGCCTGCGCGGTTGGGGCCCAGAGCTTCAGCTGACTGGCGGGGCCCACGGTCAGGCCCAGCTCGCCGTCAAAGGCAAAGGACTCGTCCAAAACACCGCCCAGTTGCGGGCGTGTGGCCGCGATGATGCGATTCTGTTCGTTCAAGGCCACGACCACCAGTTCTGACTTCACCAAAGCACTCAGCCTGTCACCGGCATCGAGCGAGAAACTGCTGAAGCCGTTGGCAAGGTGCGGGAATGCGGTTTTCGTCGACGCGCTGATCGCGGCGTTTTTAGCCAGAGGAATCTGCACGATCTCGGGATCGTTCAGGACGCCTCGGAGTTTATTGATATCAAGCTGTCCCGTGGCGCTGGCCAGGAGTTTATAATCAGCAGCCTTGCCATCATTCCGCCAAAGGATTTCATCGGGCTTCACCCAGTGGGCCGAAGCGCCTTCGATCTCGGGCTGCCAGCCGCAGGGTTTCAGATCGGGACTGCAGTGGATCTTTCCGCTGCCGCCACTCAGAAAGATGATGCGACCGTTGCGGGCCGGTTCGTAAAAGATGTCGCCATCGGTGCCCTTGGTGTCACCGACATGAATGATGAGACCCATTTTGCTCGGCAGTTTTTTATAGCCTGTCGGCGCTGCGCTGTATCCGGTTTGAGGCGGCACATCCAAGCGCGCGGCCTGGCCATAGACCGGGACGGCTTCTGTCAGGGCCAGAGGCTCTTCCCAGCGGGTGAAGTTGGTATTGGTGTTGGCATCCCAGATATGCAGTCCCCAATTTTGCTTGGCCTGGGAAGGCGCCGGCACGAAGTAGACCACGAGGTCCTCATCGTTCTGCGGCAAAACCGGAGGCGCGGATTTAAATGCATTGGGGCTGCCGGCAAAAAACCAGACGCCCGTGCCTTCTGGTTTGAACGCGAGGCGGTCGACTTCCTCGCCATCGCGTTTCACGATCAGCGTAGCATCGGCCGCCAGTCCTGTGGCCTCGAATTGACGACCAAAGGCGTCATCGGCCAAGGGTTTCAGCGTACCCTGGTTCAAACTGAATTCCAGATTTTGTTCGGAAGGCGGAATACGGAAGTGAATCGTAAAGGATGCGGGGGTCGGTGCACCCCCACCATCATCCTTGCCAGAGTCCTTATCACAAGCCATCGGGAGCCAAAGCCCCAACATCAGCAGCATGAGAGAGAGGAAGCGGTTCATCGTCGGCTCCTTCTGGTTATGGTAAGTGTGTGCAATCGACTTTTTACTGGGCGCTGACCGTCAGGAACGACAGGGTATAGTCATCGACCTGGGTGCAGAACTTGAACACGTAGTCCCCCTTCTTGGGGAAGTTCACAGTGAAGTTGCCTCCACCTCCAAGATCCTTACCATTGGCGTCTCCAGCGGGGAAGTAATAAACATCCACCTTCGTTTCTTCACCCAACACAAGGGGTGTGGACGTATTGGCCGCACCCAGGCCGACTTTCAGGTATTCCCAGCCGGTCCCCGAAGCATCAGCCAAATAAGTCGCCAAACGGAAAGGCGTCTCACCCGCGTCCACACTGAGTGTGCCGACATAACAGCCCGATGCAGCATCCAGGTTCAAACGCGAAGCCGCCAGCAATTCCGCGCTGACGCTGCCGCCGAGCCAGCCGTTCATTCCACCGCGCACATAGATCGGAAGCTCCGTCTCCGCAGCATCGACAAAACGGAAGCCTTTGTTCGTGGGTTCCACAGGAGCCGGTGCAGGACCATTCGTGGGTTCAGGCGTGGGAGTCGGTGCCGGTGCAGGAGCGGGATTCGCTGCAGGAGGAGCTTCCTCACTCTTATTGCTGTCCGAACCACCGGAACAGGAAACTGTCATCAGACACGAAACCGCCAGAAGACTCTTCATACAGGCATTCATGATATTCCCCCCAAATTATGAGTATGGCATTCGGGGATTTTCTATGCGGCTTTGTGCACAAACACAAGCCGAAACCTTATTCCATTGGACTAAACTTCAATCTTCACACGTCCTTGTCGGAAACTTTGTTGTTCCATGAACGTAAGGCACTGCAAGGGCTTCACGTTTATCGTCCCGATTATCGACTTTGTTCGTCATGATGAGAAAAGAGCGAACAGCGCGCACTGATTTTGAACCACTCAGGGTTTGCACCTACAGCTATGCGCCGCGGGAAAGAAATATTTGACGAGACTCGGACTTTAGGTTTAGAGTTAACTGCCTGAAAACAGCGCGGGAATAGCGTAATGGCTAACGCATTGCCTTCCCAAGGCAAGGATTGCGGGTTCGAGTCCCGTTTCCCGCTCTCACTTCGCTCTCTTATTGTTTCTCCGAATGGATGCCGCTTTTTTTCGAGCCTTTATCCTCGATCACGATACCAAAGCATGAACCCTGGCCCGGCTCACTGCGGAGCAGTTCCACCGTGCCGCCCAGAGCCTCAGCCAGACGCCGCGACAGGGAAAGTCCCAATCCTGTGCCTCCGAAGCGCCGGGTCGTGGATTCATCCGCCTGCGAAAAAGGCTGAAAAAGCCGGCTCTGATGCACGGCGTCAATGCCCACGCCGGAATCCGAAACTTCAAGGACCAGATAACTTCCCTGCTCCTTTGTCTCATAACGCACGCGGGTCCTGACATGCCCCTGCTCGGTGAACTTGATGCCATTGCCGATGATATTGATCAGAACCTGACGGAAGCGCGTTTGATCGGTGGATATGATCAGGGGCACGCTGGAATCAAAACTGGCCTCGATCTCGATGCCCTTGGTCTTCGCTTTCACATTCAAAAGCGCGTGAATATCCTTCATAAGAGCCTGGGGTGAAACCTCGCTCAGCTGCAGCTTCAGATGGCCCGCCTCGACCTTGGATAAATCCAGGATGTCATCAATAATCGCCGTCAGCTGCTCGCCGTTGCGGGTGATGACCTCCAGGTATTCCTGCTTTTCCTCGTCATCGGTCACAGGATCCTTCAACAGCTCGGTGAAACCCAGGATGGCACCGAGCGGCGTGCGGATCTCGTGGGACATATTCGCTAAAAAGCTGGATTTCGCGAGGTTTGCGGCCTCGGCGGCGAGCTTGGCTTTTTCCAAGGTGATTTGCCACTGCCGCTGCTCGGACTCGATCCTGACCTTTTCCGTGACGTCATGGGCCGCGACGATGAAACAGCTTTCGCTGCCGAGGATCAGGGAACTCGAAGCAAGTTCGACCTGAATCGGCGTTCGGTCTTTTTTCAGCTGGGTGAAGACGGCACTATAATGCAAGGGTCGATCGAAATCGGTCGAGGCACGGGTTTTATCCAGGAAAAGGCTGAAATCCTCGGCAAAGAGTTGATCGACCGGCATCGAAAGGAACTCGTCCTTGGTATAGCCGTAGTGCCTCATCGCCGCTTCATTCACATCCACGATGCGCCGGCTGTCCGCCGCAAAGATCCACATGGGGATCGGCGTGGATTCAAAGAGCAACTTATAGTTTCGGCGCGACAGCTCCAGCTCCTCCATGACTTTCTTCTGCTCCGAGACGTCACGGAATTCCAGCACGGAACCGACGATGTCACCGTCCTTCTCCAAAGGCGAGACCGAGTATTCGACCGGGAATAGCCGACCGAACTTATCGGTGAATATTTCTTCCTGATTATAGATGAACTTGCGCTGAACCTGTGCGTTGTCAATCGGGCATTCTTCCATAGGATAGTGGGATCCGTCCGGCTTTTTCCAATGAACAGCATAATGCAAGGGCCGATCCGCGATTTCACTCAGACTGTCATAACCCGTGAGGCGCCTGGCCGCTGGATTCATGAAGGTCGGATGCCCTTGACTGTCCATCATGAAAAGACAGGACGCTGCATTATCCGTGATCGTCTGCAGGATCTGCCGCTGATTTTTCATGGATTCCTCAGCGGCCTTCCTCTCGGTGATGTCCCGGGTCACGCTCGCATAGAAAATAATCCCCTTGGTTTTGGGATCATGGATCGGGAACATGTTATAGATCACCGGAATCAGGGCTCCGGTCACCTTATGCTGGAAGTGAAGTTCGCCTTCCCAAGAACCTTTTTGTTGAACAGCCGGCAGCACCTCGTCCCAGATCTTGGAATGCTCGGACTCGGGGAAGAAGGAAAGAACCCGCGATTCCGTGACCGCACGCTCCTCAAGGCCCACCATCGTCCGGCCCGCCTGGTTCAGCCACACGCCCTGCATATCCGGAGTGAAAAGACCGATGAAATCATTGCTGGCATTGACGACCGAGGCCAGCAGCTCGGCGCGAAGATGCGACTCCCGCTCTTCATGGACATCGGTCAGAGCCCCCACCCATTCCTTGATCGCGCCTTCGGCATCCACCAGGGGCACAGCGCGCATCTGAAAGTATCGATGCTGCTGCTTCGCGGCATTCCAGACCCGTCCGACGGCATCAAATATCGACGCCTCACGCACAGCCCTGGCCCATGCCGCGATCAGCCGATCCCTGTCTTCCGGGTGAATCATCGCGTGCCAGCCGAAACCCTGCGATGCTTCAAAATCCTGCCCTGTATAGAGTTCCCAGCTCTCCTGCCTTGCGATGAAGCGGCCCGCGACATCGCTGGTCCATGGCACAGACGTCACGACCATCACTAGCGAACGAAGCCGCTGCTCGCTGGTTTTCACATCCTCTTCGGCCACGATGCGATCGTGGATATCAAACACGCTTCCCGCGTAACCCAGGAACTGGCCCTCCGCATCGAAGCGGGGATTGCCGGCATCGATCGCCCAGCGATAGCTGCCATCGCGGGTTCGCAGACGATATTCGGTATAGAAGGGCTCGCCCCTCGCATTGGCTCGACGGAAGAGTTCGCCCGTGCGCTCCTTATCATCCGGGTGCGTGGCCGCGAGCCAGCCGAAGCCCAGGGCTTCTTCGGGGGTCTGGCCGGTGAAGGCATACCACTGCTGGCTTAAATAGGAACACGAGCCGTCTTTCTCCGTGATCCATAGGATCGCAGGGGAGACATCCACGCGTCTTTCAAATTCAATCTGGGCCAATTTCCGCGCGCTGATATCATGAATCGTTCCCAGAACGTAAAGAGGACCATGGGCCGCATCACGCGACACCAGACCATTTTCCAGCAACCAGCGAACCTTGCCGCGCGAAGGATGGGTGCGGAATTCGATCTCGAAGGCGGTGCCTGACTCAATCGCATCGTCCACGACCTTTTGCACCTGCTCACGGTCCTCGGGATGGATGGAATTCAGGAAGAGTTCGTAGCTGGCCTCGGACCTTTCCGCTTCATAGCCGAAGAGCCTATAGGCCTGCTCGGACCATGAGGCTTCGCCTTTGATAAGGTCCCATTGGAATATGCCCAGCTTGCCGGCCTTCAGGGCCAGCTGCAGCTGATCCGTTTTCTCATGCAGGCTGGCTTCACTGGCCTTCAGTTTTTCCGTGAGCTCGAACTGATCGTGAACGTCGGTATTGGTTCCGAACCATTGAATGATGGTGCCATTGGAATCCTTGAGCGGGAAAGCGCGCGTCAGGAACCAGCGGTACTGGCCGTCACGCGCCTTCAAAGGAAAGGTCATATCGAACGCAGTGCCGGTTGCGATCGCAGAGTTCCAGCGTTCCATGACTTCAGGCAGATACTCGGGGTCGTGCATACTCTGCCAGCCCCAGCCCAGCATCTGGTCCAGCGTCGTGCCGCTGTATTCGAACCAGCGCCGGTTGTACCAGACGATGTCACCATTGGGCTGCGCGATCCACGCAAGCTGCGTCATGGACTCTGCGAGCTCGCGGATACGATTTTCAGCTTCTCTTTGCGCGGTGATATCCCGAATCGTCAGCACACCGGCGATGATGCGGCCGCTGTCATCAATGACGGGAGAACCGCCGTATGAGGCCATCCAGGTGCGGAACGGAGTTTCAACCCAGACTTCAAAATTGTTGAAACGCTCACCCCGCGCAAGCCGGCGGATGGGCCAGTCGGCAAAATCGATCGACTGAAAATCGAGGGTCTTCAGCTGAAACGAAGGCTTGTAGTCTTCAGCGGCCGCGATGATATCATCACGAGTCGGAAATCCATGCATCTTCAAGGCTTCTTCATTCATCTCCACGATCTGGCCGGATTCATCGGCGATAACCACGCCCTCAGTCAGAGCCGAGATCACGTTCTTATAGAGTCGCGCGGCTTCCAGAATTTCCTTCTGACGTTCCGCGAGTTCCATCTCGACTTCTTTTTGCCTGCTGATATCGACGTTGATCCCGACAAAGCTGACGGCATGGCCCTGAGCGTCACGAATCAGCTCGCCGCGCCCCACCACCCAGCGTATGGACCCATCCGGTCTTACGATGCGAAACTCGACATGGAAATCATCCTGTCCATCTATCGTCGCCTGAATGCCATTCTGCACGCGCTCCCTGTCATCGGGATGAATACGCTTGAAAAAGCCTTCGTAGGTCTTTTCAAAGCTCCCCGCTTGAAGGCCGTAGATCGCCTCCAGTTCAGGGGTCCATTCAAGTTTGCGCCCCAGATCCCATTCGAACGCTCCGAGCTGTCCCGCTTTCTGCGCGAGGCTCAGGCGTTTCAGAGTGCGTTCCAACTCCAGCGCGGCCTTTTTGCTTTCATGGATATCGGTCGAGGTTCCAAACCAGGATCTTATCTTCCCCTCTTCAAATATTGGGAACGCGCGACTGATGAACCAACGGTACTGGCCGACCTTGCTGCGCAGGCGGAACTCCAGTTCAAAAACGCTTTCCGTCTTCCGCGCCTTGTCCCATGCGCTATGGACAAGGTCCCGATCGTCGGGGTGTATGAAATCATCGCTGCTCCGATAGGCGGCCTTGTCCGCGCCGTCCCCGGTGTAGCCGTACCATTGCTCATTCAGGAAGCTGACATGACCCTTGTCATCCGACACGAAAACAATCTGCGGCATGGAATCGGCCAGGGCCCGGAAAAGTCCCTCGCTGCGCCTCAGGGCGGTGATGTCGATGAAGGTGGCGACCAGTCCATCCCGCCGATGCTCGTGATTGACATAAGGCGTGATGCGGAGTAGAAAAACGGCATGACCCGGCATGAAAATCTCAAATTCCGTATTCCCTTGCTCCTTGAGATCCTGAGGTGCAGGGAACTTCGGCATGTGCTCGGCGCGATGCGTCAGATCATAGATCGAGCGGCCGAGGTCGCGGTCCTTGATGTTGTATATCTGTGTGACAGCAGGCGTGAAACTTTTGATATGAAGATTTTCATCCAAGAACAGCGTCGCGATCTGGGTGCTGGCCAAAAGATTCTCCAGATCGGTATTGGCCTTTTGCAGAGCGTCATTGACGTTTTGGATATCCTCCTTGGAAGCTTCCAGCTCCTCGTTGGCGCTCTGCAGCTCCTCATTCATCGACAGCAGTTCTTCGTTCGATGATTTCAATTCTTCATTGGACGCTTCCAGATCCTGGATGGTCCGATCCAGCTGCTCGCGCGTCGCGGCCAGCTCGGTTTCCAGCTGTTCGACGAAGGCCGTGTTCGCAGGGTGGGGATCAAAGCCTTTCGCTGACGGTTCGCCCTCGCTGATCAGCCCGAGGTAGCGGAACACGACCATGTAGAGGGCGATATCCTCGCCCAATTGCGGCATCGGCTGGACGACGAGTCCAACCCGCTGCATCGCACCGTCGATTTTCAGGGTCGCCGATTCATGCTGGAAGATGCGCTTTTCGGTCTTGGCCTGCGCAAAAATCGTGCGCAGCGCCACACGCAGATTCGGATGAACGACTTTCAGAATATTGTTCTGAAAAGAGCCCTCCGATAGTTCGAAATACGGCGTGAGGCCGGAGGACACGCTCAAGATCTGACCTTCATCATTGACGATCGCGTACTTCGGCGTGAACTCGTCCAGAATGATTCTTTGGCCAACGAGATTCAGATCGGTTTCTATCGTTTTCACAGGTTCCTGGTGGTGTGAAGGGTAAGTCGTGACTGAGCCCGAAAAATGCGACAAGGTTTTGATAGCGGTGACTTTCCGCTGGGCGATGCGATGCTTGACGCTGATCGTGCGGAATAGCTCTTTATGCGTGCTGAGCGATTCGCTATTGCCAAGAAAAAGGTAAGCACCGGGTTTCAAGGCGTAGTGAAACACAGGGATCAGCTTTTTCTGCAGATGCAGGCCGAGATAGATCAAAACATTGCGGCAGGAAATCAGATCAAGCTGCGAGAACGGGGGATCGTTGATCAGATTATGAACCGAGAAAAGACACAGCTCCCGCACATCCTTGACGATGTGATAACGGCCGCCCTTGCGAATGAAATATTTCGCGAGGATATCCTGGGACAGGCCGCTGACCGCGCTCTGTGAATAGGCGCCGCGACGCGCGACGGCCAGGGCATGCTCGTCGATATCGGTGGCTATGATCTGAATGTCAGGGGCGTTCTCGCATCCTGCCAGCACTTCCTTCATCAAGATAGCCAGCGAATAGGCCTCCTCGCCGGTCGAGCAGCCGGCGACCCAGATGCGAAACTTATGATCCTTCGAACGGGCCCTGAGGGCTTTGACTATGACTTCCTCACGAAGGGCCTGAAAGGCTTCCGCATCGCGAAAAAAACTGGTGACGTTGATCAGCAGTTCTTTAAAGAGGGCCTCCGCCTCCTGCGGCTGGTCTTTCAGCATATCCACATAGGCATCAACCGAGCTTATCTGCAGGACCTGCATGCGCCGTTGGATGCGGCGGACGAGAGTGCTGGTCTTGTAGTGTTTGAAATCATGCCTGGTGGCCCGGTGCAGAATCTCGCAGATGGGGATCAGTGCAGCCGCGATATGTTCCTTGAAAAGCTCAGGACCCTCGCGCGCTGACACCCGGGCCAGATAAGTGGAATAGGCATTCAGGATTTCCGGCATGCGGGCGGGTTCCAGCACATGGTCGATGAGTCCGCTCGCTATTGCATTCTGCGGCATGGCCTTATGCTCGGCGGAATCCACATCCTGAGCCATCGTCATGCCATTCGACTGGCTGATATGGATGAGCCCCTGCGAACCATCGGCTCCCTCGCCGGACAGAACAATCCCGATCGCACGATGCGCAACGCTTCTGGCCAGGGCCCGGAAAGCCTCATCAATGACAGCCTGCCTGTTATCGCGTGACGGAGCAGGTCGGATATCAAAGGCCCCGTTCTTAATCGCGATGTACGAATGCGGAGGCGCCAGAAACAGAAATCCGGGCTGCAGCGGCTCGCCTTTGACGATTTCCCGAACAGGAAACCGTGACGTCTGAGCCAGGACTTCCTGGGCCAACTCCTTGCCGCTGCCGTCAATATGCATGACCAATATCAAAGCAAAGCGCTGGGGATCCATGGGAGCGCCCTGAAAAAACTGTCGAATCGCAGCAAGACCGCCGGCCGAAGCGCCCAGGACGACCACTACAAAATCCTTGGTTTCGCGCGGGCTCTTCACTGAATGAGGCATGAGCTGTGACAAAAATTTCGACTCTCTTTTTAAGTTCGTCCTAGGCTGCTCATATTTATCAAAAATCTGCAGCTTTTTATACGTCCAAGAAAAACCGAAGGCATCGCCTATACATCCGTGCATAGTTTCGTAAAACCGAAGAACAGCTGACCAGAGCCGGGAAACCACAGGGTGAAGGCATGGACCTACAGCTCATTGCGATCAGTCGATGTCTTCCATCGCTTCGTCGGGTCGAGTTTGAGATGACTGGCTATCCAGCCAGAATCACGTTTGTTTTCACCAAAACGGACAACTTTTTTGGCAAAATGCTTCTTGGTGGAAGCCAGGCATCCTGATAGTCACTGCTCTTCGCGATAAGGAGCCTTTATGCTGTCACGCCTGGTTTGCGTTTTCATTCTGCTATTTTTCTCGTTTGAGCACTTACAGGCGGCCGCCGCAAGGCGGAGTGACCTTTATCAAATGTCTCTGACAGATCAGGCCGGCTGGGTCAGCCTTTCCAAGGAAAGCACAGGACTCGTTCAGGGCGGCCGATCGCTGAAATTTCTGATCGACCAGCGCAATCGCAACCAACCGCGGGTTTACTTCATGAACAGCAACTTCGCCGGTCGCTGCCGCCTGGCCGAAGCCTGCTCCCGCTATCACTATGATTTCGCGGTCGAAGCTCTGCGTTATGCTTCTGACCTGGACACGTTCAATGCCCAGACTTATTTCACCCGGAGCAAGGACTTCGTCGCAGGCGTTCTGCAGAGCTATGTCTTGAAAGATCGCGGTCCTGTGATCGGAATTCAGCTCTATCCGCAGGATATGGCCCAGGAAGAGGATATCGTAAACCTTGCGCGCATCCTGAAAGCAGTCGTCCGCATTCCCGGTCAAAAGCTGGCCTTTGTCGCCACAGGCGATCAGCAGAGCACAGGCACCGTGGAAAATGACCTCGCTGCAGCCGGCATCCTGAATCTGTCGCTGAACGCGATTCTCGGCGACATCAGCTATATTCCCCTGCATACCGGCGAAGCCTATGGATATCTGCGCCTTTTCCCCAGCAACCAGGACGATCTTCTGCCGACTGATATTCCCGTCTTTGATGAACTGCCGCTCGATCTTTCCGTGGTGGCTGCCACCATCACCAAGGCCTATCAGGACACCAATTCGCACATCAATCTGAAATCGAAGGAACGCAATACACCGAACATGGTTCTGCGTGATGCCGGTCCTGAGCAGCGCGATCTGAAACGCTGGCTCGATCAACCGGTTCGTCTGGTGGTCACGACGCAAGGCTTCTCGATCACGGCCAGCACGGATGCGGAAGTGCAGGCCCGCTATGCTGCCAAAATCAAAAAACCCTGGTTGGCATTGAAGTGGCAAAGCACGAGTTCCCTCTCCAGCTTTGAGAGCATCTGCCCGGGTCGCGCCGCAAACTGCCTGAAGGCCAGTGAACTCTTCGGCAGCAAGGCCGCCAACCTCGGCTTTTTGAAAGAAGTCTTCCGCGATCGAACTCTGCCCGGCGCCGAAGCTTTGAGCTATGATCCGGTTCCGCTGGGTTTCGCTGTGCCCCTTCAGTTTTACAAAGACTTCATGGATCTGCCTTCCAACGCCGCTTTGAAGGAAAAATTAAGCGCCTTCATCGAGCTGGAAAAATCCGGGTTGATGAGCAGCCGCGATCGCAGCACCCAGGCCGAAGAGATTCGTCAGCTGATTCTGAATGCAGAGCTTCCCGCCCAGAATCTTGAGTCGATCCTGAACCAGGCGCGCACCCAGGCTCCTGAGATCGATAAGTGGAAACTCCGCTCCAGCGCCAACGCCGAGGATATTGATGGTTTCGACGGCGCGGGCCTGCACGATAGCTATTCGGCCAAGGTTTCGACCAAGGATAACGCGGAACACAGCTGCAAGCTCGTTCTGGATGATGATCCCGAGCCGGGTGAACTGCCGAAGATGAAGGTCAAACCGAAGACTTTCGCCTGTGCGATCAAAGGCGTCTATGCCTCGCTCTGGAACAAGCGCGCGATTGAAGAACGCAACTTCGCGCGGATTGATCATGCAAGCATAGCCATGGGTTTGGCGATCCTTCCATCGTATGACACCGAATCGCCGGTTGTGGCGAACTCGGTGGTGGTCACGCGCGTGATCAATAGCCGGGATGTCTATGGTTACACGCTGTCGATTCAAAAGGACAACAACACGGTGACCAATCCCCTGCCCGGCAGCTGGAGCGAGCAGACGATCTATGCCGTGAGCGGTTATGACGAGCCGCCTTCGTTGACCACGCTGCGCTTTGCCAAGCCGCTGCCCGAGAGTCCGGTTATGACCACGACGGTGCTGCCGCGTGAGACAACCATTCAGATGGCACTTATGGCCCGCAAGGTCGAAGAGGCTTACTGCCGCGCGCGTGGGCGTTCATACTATCCCAAAAGCTGCAGGACTGTGTCGTGGGATGCGGAGAAGCCCAAGTCACTCGACATGGAGATGAAGTTCCTGCAGAATGGCGAGTTCGTGCTGAAACAGGTTCGCGAATTCGGCGGACGTTAAGCCCGGTCACCGTCATTCTTTCGAGGTCTTATGAAGAAGTATCTGCTGCTTGGACTCTGGCTTTTGGCGGCCAAGGCCTATGCCTTCCAAACCGTTTTTATCGTGCGTCATGCGGAAAAGCAGGATGACAGCAAGGATCCCGGACTCAGCCTGAAGGGCAAAAGCCGGGCCCTCGACCTCGCGACCCATCTGAAGGACGCGGGCGTTAAAGCCATCTATGTGACGGAATACCAAAGGACGCAGAAAACGGCCGAACCCTTGGCCGAAGTCCTGGGCATCAAACCCGAGATGACGGACAAGGACCTCGCAAAATTCGCGGCCAAACTGCTGGCCGATAAAAGCAGCGATGCGGCCCTGATCGTCGGTCACTCCAATACCGTGCCCGATCTGGTCAAGGCCTTGGGCGTGCCGGTGAACTGGACGATAGCCGATACCGAATTCGATCGCTTGATCATCGTGACTCTTGCCAAACCGGCTCCGGTCACGACCGTACTGCGCTACTAAGCGCTCAGTGTTCCAAGACAAACATATCCCGGGGCAGGCGCAGTTTGGGTCCGTAAACGCCTCCCTGGGTTCTTCGCCCTGCGCTCAGCACCATCACCACATGCGCATCACGGGGCAGCTTGATCAGCTTCTTCACGCGCCATGCATCAAAGCCTTCCATGGCACAGCTGTCATAACCATAAGCCCGCAACGCCAGCATCAAATTTTCACAGGCGAGCGCTGCGCTTTTTATGGCCCATATCGCCTGGTCTTTTTTGGTGAGGGGGCCGCGGATGATCGGACGGAAAAGACCGATGATCGTCAAAAGCAGCCATTTGAAAGGGGCCAGGATGGAAAGGGGCCCCACGGAATACACCCAATAAACCAGCTTATGGTAATAAGCCAGAGTTGACTTGGTCGGCAGCCCTTCTTTTTTCAACTGCGCCTCGATCAAGGGCGCATTGCGCCGCCAGACGCTGGTCCTGGCCACACAGACGATCAGCTCGGGAGCCGTGGTGGCCGCGGCCTGGCCTAAACAGGCCTGAGCCAGAGACTTCTTCAGATCCGGTCGCCGCACCCAATGAAATTCCCAGGTCTGCAGGTTGGATGAATTGGGAGCCTGCAGAGCGAGGTCGAAGCAGGCGTTCATAACATCCTCGGGAATGGATTCCGGCTTATATCGCCGTATCGAGCGACGCGATCGAATAATGTCCGCCAAGGCCAAAGGATCGCATGCAGGCGCATCTTCGTGATAATCCTTGGGGCGTGCGCGAAAGGCTGCAACATCGGGCATGGAGCTACTCCCATAAAGGTCCTGATCATGAACGGTGAGATCCCGGGCCGCACAAGTTAATTTTTCTTTAAATAATCTATTCCGAAGACTCAGAAAAAACAAATCGTTTTCGAGGGTTATTCCCCATTGACGCCGACTTCTTTCCGCCCCTATATTCGCCCGCAACAATGAAATAAAGGAGCTATCCGATGAGAAACGGGGCGACAATCGCTTTCGCCGTTCTACTTTCTGCGTGTGGTGTCCACCAGGAGTCTTCCCTGCAAGACCAGACCGCGTCACCGTTCACGAAACTGGGCAAAGTTCCTAATAGCATGGGAATACTGGCCAGGACCTCAGACCGGCTTATAAACATTGGAGATGGAAAGTACGCAGCATCCGCCGACAGTGGCATCACCTGGTCGACAGAATTCCCATACAGCACTCCGCTCTGGTTTGAAGAGGGCGGAACACTGTCGGTTGCTAACGGGGTCCTGTATAAGGCTACCGGATCCACACTTTACCTTTCGAAAGACCAGGGAGCCAGCTTTCAAAAGCCCAAAACCGACGGATACTGCACAAGCCGAACCATTCGGGCGTTGCCGGACTCTTCCCTCATTTTCGCTTCCAACTGCGGCGTGCTCATCTCGGATGACCAGGGCCGATCGTTTTATGCGAAAACCACTGAAAATGGTTTAAGCGGTAACACGATACTGGATGTCATCAGCCATCAGGATACACTCTTCGCTTTAGTCCAGAATTATTACAGGACTCTCAATGTATCACGGGATTCAGGCGAGACCTGGACAACCTTCGATGTCAATCAAACATTGAAAGGGTCGATATCAGCCCCCTATATCGGTGAAAACGAAAAAGGCGTCTATATCGCCGCCAATGGATTTTTCCAAAGTAAAGATCAAGGGCAAACCTTCACAAAACTCACCGAAGCCAGCTTTACTGCTTTCGCCGTCGCCGGGGACACCATTGTCGGCACCACCGAGTCCGGCGACATTTACCTCTCAAGCGATAGCGGAATCACATGGGCCATCCGAAGAATTGATGGCGTGCAAAAAGCGGCGGCGAAAGTCATTATCGTTGACCAGAATATCTATCTGTTCACGCGGCCTGATTCTTCGTCGAATTACTTCATTTTTTCCAATGATAACGGAATTACCTTTCAAACGAGCCAATTCCCGACGATCACAGGCCAAATAAATCAAATCACAGATATAGCCTCGGCCTATGGAAAGGTCTGGGTCCTGACTGAAACGGCTTCTTACATTTCCGAGGATGGTGGCCATACTCTGAATCGACTGAACACGGGAGTGACCGTCAGAGCCTTCACCCGAATCACCCAATCAGGTAACAAAGTCTTTGTCGAGGCAGGATGCTACGGTTCCTCGCAGACGTGCACCTTCGTTTCGAGCGATGGTGGGAAATCGTACAGCTATCTGCGAGACAGTGGCATC